>CALGJW010000274.1 GCA_937930025.1 uncultured Saprospiraceae bacterium
AAACAGACTTCATGCGTTACAGCGGAACCAAAATCACAACCGCTGTGTAAAATTGTTCCTGTTGCTCCATCAATTATACGATAATAGCCGTTTGGTGAAGAATTACTGTTACAAAGTCCATCATCTCCAGAATCGGTGATAAGAATGTCATAACAAGCATCTATTGCGCATATATATTCGAATACGAGCTCACCGCTGTTAGATGACGCAAAATTTTTCTTGAGTACTTCAGTATTATTTTGATCTAAAATGGTCAAAGTCGTTTGCTCCGGAAACTGATCTAATTGAATAGCAACCAAGAGTACGTTTTCTGAACAGTTGGTAGGGTCAATGATTGTTACAGAATCTGTTTTTATACAGCCATTGTTATCGGTTACTGTTACGTAGTAATCTCCTAGTATAAGGTTTGTGATTATCGTAGTTGTTTCTCCATTGCTCCATAAATAGGAATATGGGTTCGTGCCGCCTTGAACATCGACAGTTGCGGTACCTGAGGCTCCTCCATAAGCGTTGGTCGAACTCATGTCTAGTGATAAGGAATCGGGCTGCGAGATAGTCACGGAGGTATTTAGCGTGGTTAGCCCATCTGCAATGGTTACACCATAAGTTCCTATTGTCAAATTGGAAATTGAAGAAGTGGTTGCTCCTCCGTCCCATAAATAAGTATAATTCCCGGTTCCGTTTGTCGCAAGAACTGAAGCAGTTCCGTCCATGCTTTCGTAGCAACTCAGGTCAGTAGAGCTTATTGTAAAGGACAACGCGTTAGGATCAGGATTGATAATTGTTGGAGTCATTAATATGGCATTCACATCATGAAACCCTGCCATAATATTAGCAGTGTTCGGAATAAATAAAGCTAGTTCATCTATGCTGATGTCATCAACCCACCATCCAACATCGCTCACAGTTTGATCACAATTCATCTGAAATCTGACCTGAATATTTTGACCAGCATAACTGGAAAGATCGATTTCTGAAGTAATAAATCCACCACTGTTTCCAGAGAAACCTGGTCTTACGTTATAGATCGTATTGTTATAGCCATTAGTAATAAAATTATTTTCTTGATCTTCCCACGATATTCCACCATCCAAAGATATTTCTACGACCCCTCCATCCCATTTTAGTTCTGTATCATAAAAATGGGTGAATGTTAATTTAGAGTTTGACGAAACACCTACTGGACTTGCCAATACTAAATTCGCAATACTGGGTGCTCCCACATCTTCTGCAAACCATGAAAATGTTCCACTAGCTGCGCCTGTATTTGTAATATCCCAAAAGGAAGCCCCAGTGTTTGTAATGCTCCAATTTGTATTTCCATTTTCAATATCATCGGAAAAATCAGGCACATTGCCATCGATATTCTGATCTATTTGAACTTCTAATGTGTAGGTAACACTGTCTCCAGCTGGAAGGGTAAAAGTAGGCCAACTTACTAAATTTGTCGGCTGATCATAAGTACCACTATTGGAGGCCGAAACAAATGATGTATTAGCAGGAAGTTGATCTGAAATGACTGCATCTGAATAACTTATCAGCGTATTGTTTTTAGCCTTTATGGAATAAATTAAATTATCTCCAGGATTAGCTGAAGTAAGATCCACTGTTTTTTCCAACTCTAAAATACAAGTCATCGGAACGTCAAAAGCCTCTGTACCATCCGTCCGGCTATTGGAACTTCCTTGATCTGCAGAAAACCCAAGTCCCCTTTTAGCAAATACATTCCAGATCAAACACTCATTAGCACCTCCGTTTAATAATACATCGGCAGCGAGTATTGCATCTCTCCCATCTACAAATCCTGGACTACACGGTTGTAGTTTTAATCCTTCAATAACCAAGGCCATCGCTTTGTTATTTCCTCCAGTTCCATCATAAATATCTGGATCCCAACCATATTCATCTATTAATGCCCAGGTCAAATCCCAAAGCATAGTCGCCCATACTGATCCAATTCCATGCGGTTGAGAAATACCTGATTTAATATTATCATAAGTAAAAGGGTTGACACTAAAATCGGTGGAATAGGGGTAGGGTCTTATTCCTGGTCCATTGGGGCCTTGTTCAAAAAGCCAAGTACCCATGCCACGAGCATCAGTTCCTAGGTCGCTGGCTACTATGGTCATCACCATCCCGAAATAGTCAGACCAACCTTCTCCCATCTGTTCTGTATTACTCAGGCAGGAACTATTCCCAGGACCTCCAGTTAATCTATTCGAGATTCCATGTCCATACTCGTGTACAACTACCCCATTGTCAAAATCACCGTCTCGATTGTTATTGCAATTATACATTTGCATACGGGGATTACCTCCATCCGTCGGTGTGCTAAAATTAGCGTTACAATTCCCTCCACCATCTTGTGCTTCCGCGCGTACATAATCCGAATCATTTCCCCCGGTCCCAGCATAATTTTCCTCTTGAAAATTCCCAGAAGGTTCATCGAAACCATAGTTGAACCAAACGTCATGAATAATATTGTTCCAGTAAAACAAATTGGTGACTGCCGCATCTTTAAAATTCCCAGGAGCCATACTAGTATCTAGCGGAAAGTTAAATTCCATGGTTGTGGATCCTTGGGCACGCGCTGCATCTCCACCTGTGGGTCCATTAGAATTGTTGTCATCAATGTATGCGTCCACATTATTTCCACGAGTTGTAGTATAATCGTTAGTACCGATTCTATGCCATCCCTGCGGAGAGGCTGTTGTATTATCAAGCCAAGGTCGGACCACATCAGTTCTGTCTCCGTTGTGAGGAGCTTCTATTGGCCACTCAAAAACAGTGTAACTACTGTCGGGAGCTAGGTTAGCAGATTTGGTTTTTTCTGATTTGTGTGAAAAAGAATGCTTATCAAGTTTTTTGGTCCTTGCCATTCGAGAATGCGCATGGCCTGCATCACAATAAACGGTGTAATTAAATTCTCTAATGATATTGCCATTGCCGGCATCTACTATAAAATTGATATAGTCCTCACTAAGGATGTCGTCAATTTCAATTTCCCATCCTAGATTTAAGGTTCCTTTTTCCAATTGATAATAAACCAATTTGGCTTTGACATCTTCTGCAGAAACATTATTGATTTCTAAAACAGTATTTTTATTAGGAGCCCCGCTTTCTACGAATTTGACAATTACATTATCCGGAGTAGCATAAGACTTTTGCGTACATATTGCAGCAACAGCTTGTTCTGCAGAAATAGGGTTTGTTGGGAAAATATTGAGATTTTGAATTCCAGAAATAATCCCTTTGTCTACCAAATTGAATTTAGTCCCTTGTCCGTGAATAGCAGCATGAGATTCTTGAATTTCTATTCCTCCCACTTGTTGGCGAAAATAAACATGTGTGATACCTTGAGAGGTGTAGTTGTCTGTGATTATTACTTCGTTTAAGTCAGAAGGATGAATTCCTTTTGATGCCCCTTCCTGAACAAGGATTGTTTTTGCGGTTGACTCTTGAAGCTGAGCAAAAATTCCAGTTGATGAAAAAAGGAGAAAGAGACCAATCAATGCTCCTATTCTAAAGTGCTGATTATCAATAATTTTGATCATAATGTAATACATTAAAAAAACGCAAAAAAATTAGAGAGAAATACTCAAATCTTCTTGAGAATAAATCTCAAAAGATCAATTTTAAGGTGATTATTGGCGATGGGGGAAGAGTTCACGAATTTATAGCCTCTAAAATAAGGATTATTTAGAAGTTTTAATGTTTCAAATGAACAGGAAGGGATGTATTTTAAGAATTTAAATTGCATAAAAAAAGAGATTACTATGGAAGCAATCTCTTTCAAATTTGATAAACTTAATTTTTACAAGAAAGTTTATCCCGGGGTTATAAGGTTAAATCTTTTTCTTGTTCTTTTAGTTGACGTTTTCTGGTTCTCAAACGATCTTCAATTGACTTTGTCATTCTGTCAATTTTTCCTACGGCTTTTTTAACTACTTGCTCTGCTTGATATTTATCAGTTGCAGTTACAGAACTTAAATAGCTTTTTGCTTCATAAATCACAGATTCTGCATTATTAAACTTAACACCAGCAATTAGTAATTCTTTTTCACCTCCTCCATCAATCAATTCAACAATAGATTCTCGAAGCTGCTCAATTTTTTTGTCCATACCATCTAATTGCTTCACGTATGTTGGACGAGCAGTGTTGTTAGCCTTGGCCATCATTTCAATTCTAGCCTCCTCATTGGGTAAATCGGCAGCAACCTTGAAAATCTGAGTGGCCTCGGCTAGTTGAGTTTCCAAAGCAGCTTTGAAATTTGGGTATTCACTCATTAATCGCTTTAAGGAAGCTTGGTTAGAATTCCAGCGATTGGTTTCAGAATCAACAGTTTTTTCACAACTAATAAATCCTATTGCAAGAATGAAAATTAAGGTAAGGGTGTTTTTCATGAGTTGGTTTTTTGCGATTGGCAAAAGTTTGCGCCATGCAAAAATAATCACCCTAGGTTTTCTATTAATCACCCGAAAGGGTGAATTAAGGGCTTTAAAAACTTGATTTGCTGAGAAAAATTAGAAGAGTCCTGCTATTTTCGGTTGAAGTATTCCGATTTGAGAGGACGATAGGCCTAGTTTATTTTCCAATAAAGATGCATAAACGGAGCGGAAATCTATCTCATGTTTTAGATCTCCATTATCTAGGTCTGAAAGATTAGGGTTAGAACCAATCACTTTTCCTTTGTTGTTTCCCCCGATCACAAACATCGGGGCAGCAGTTCCATGGTCGGTTCCTTTACCGTTATCTTTGACACGTCGGCCAAATTCAGAAAACACCACAATGGTCACTTTATCTAAGATATCCGCAGCGCGAAGATCATGGTAGAAAGCATAAATTGCCTCATCAAGATCTGTAAGCAAACGTTCATGTTTTCCAAGTTGATAATCATGCGTATCAAAACCATTTTGACCAGTATAATAAACTTTGGAATTCAGATCCCCTTTTATCAATCTGCCAATCCATTCTAAATTCCTACCCAATTGACTTTTGGGGTATTCGCTATTCTCCTTGTTTTTCTTGAGGGCGTTTTGAATTTCTTCAGAACCTAATTCAATAGATTGTGCAATCTTTCGAACGAAATCTAATTGTGGATTTCCAGAAAGTGAAAGCATTTCATTTTCGGACTTCTGATGTTTAAATCTATTCGGGTTTTTAACCGTGATCGAATTCGGTTGGTTTCCTCGAAGTGCAAGATTATCGATACTATCTATGTTGATGCCAGCAGTTGGTTGATGTCCATCGCATTGTAAATCTAAATATCTTCCCAACCATCCATTGGTCAAATATTTATTTGAATCGGAAGCCGTTTGCCAAATTTCTTGGGATCGAAAATGAGAACGTACGGGATTCGGATATCCTACGTTTTGAATCACGGATAAATTTCCATCTTGTTGAATTTTGTCAAAGCCTTTGAGAGCAGGATGAAAAGCCATCCCTTTGTTTTTTCCAATCACGCTGTCTTTTCCCAAAGCTAAAGCTGGTCGATATTTTATATATAAAGGATCGGAATAAGGAATGAAGGTATTTAGCCCATCATTCCCGCCGTTGAGTTGAATAAACACAACAGCCTCTTCTCCTGTGATCAAGTTTGGCTTGTTGCCCAAAGCGTGTAGAAAATTTGGTAATAGCAAAGTGCCACCAGTTAAAGTCCCTGCTAGGGAGATGAAATTTCTTCTTTTCATATCAATTGAAATTCTGGTGTTTTGCAAATAAAATTTAACAATCGCACAATAACATCTTCTGCGTTTTCTGATTTCGGATTG
The DNA here is from genome assembly GCA_937930025.1 of uncultured Saprospiraceae bacterium. Lineage (GTDB taxonomy): Bacteria > Bacteroidota > Bacteroidia > Chitinophagales > Saprospiraceae > JABDJM01. The sequence goes on from CALGJW010000274.1 coordinate 5,773, forward strand.
AAATCATATTTTAAAATATTTCCTAAATCTTCCTTTAATGCATCGTCGACTTGAAATAGAAGTTTATCCGTAAATGCATTGACAATTTCTTTTGGTTTTTGATTTTTGTCCCAGGAGACTTTTACTGGTATAACTTGTTCTCCTTTTCTTGGATACATTCCTCCTCCATCCATTAATTTCTGAATGGGTCTGCCTTTGCATAAAAGATCTACCACATTATTCCTTTGTAGAAAAATTTGTGAAGTCAACCAACTTTGTCCTCCGCTCCAACCTTTTACATTTGGTTGATTGAATAAGTCCATTCCTTGTTTGGATAAAAATGAAACGATTTGTCTTGAGGTAATTTGATTCGTTGGAAATGTTTGCAAAAGTTGTAAGCCGTAGACCAACGGATCTTTGATCTTAGATCCTGCTGTTGGCTTGTCAAATTCTTCGGAGAATATTTTTTTCAACAAAGGCGTTATTTCGAAATCTACCGATTTAAAATATTTGCCATAATATTGGACTAGTTCGTTTGTAGGCTGATCATAAATGAACCATTGCAATATTTTTTTTGTAAGTAAAAATGGGATGGCCGGGTGCTCAAAAATAATATCGATCATTTCGTCTACTTTGAAATTCCCAGTTTTACCAAGATATTCAAATGATTCATTAACCATTCGGTGTGGCCGGTATTGTCCATGTTTTGTACCAATAGATAAACCCGCTAAACCTTTTGCGCCATTTTTAATATCTGTCTCAGAATAATTTCCTATTCCTAAAGTGAATAGTTCTAACAATTCTCGACTAAGATTTTCATTTAATTTATTCGCCTTGTTGTCATCGTTGTCAAGATATTTGATCATGGCATTACTGCGCATAACAGCTTTTGTCAAATCCCTGAAATTTCCAAAGGCGTTTTTATGTAGTAGTTCATGATATTGGTAGATCCAATAATTGATTTTTATTTTTTTCTGTGTGACCACAAAATGATTTTGCCAAAAGCAAGTCATTTTTTCTCTTAATGGAAATTCACTTTCCTGCATGTGTTCGATCCAAGAAGTTTTCATTTCCATAAATCGTTCGCGCCCTTTTCTGCGAAGTTCTTTTTGCTCCGCTTCGCTCAATTTTTTATTGATTTGACGCTGTTTGCGCATTCCCTCTATACTTGTAGGTATTTCATCAATAAATGCTGGGCGAGGTAGTTTGTGATTTGCATTTAACGAGTCTTCAACGAAATCACTAATTCCCTTTTTACCAATCGCCTTAGCTTGAGCTGTGGTGAATCCTAAACGCAAAGACCATAAATTATTTCTATCCATATTTTTAATGCTTCCTAACTCTTGTGACTGTTTTGCCTAGGGAAGGTTTAACCAAAGTCTTAACGAGAATATTATAGTCAAAAATTATGCGAGTTGTGGACTTTGTTGAATAAGTTAAAGTTTGCATATGTTGAAAATCGATACTAAACAGCTGTCTCAGGTTAAAATCCCATGATTTAAAGAACTTTGAATGATTTTTCAAGACAAATCTTGTGTAGAGACGCTTTCAAACTTTAACAATATAGAAGAAAATGGATATGAAAAACCCCCTGCTAATTGCTTAACAAGGGGTTTTTTATATGAGGTTTGATTATTTGCTTATAACCAATTTTTTGGTTTGTATTTTCCGACCGTCAATGGTCATAGTTACGAAATAGAGCCCTGGTTGATAATCATACAATGAAAAGTCTACTGAAGGTTGTCGGTTATCTTGAACTTCCTTGATATCCATTAATTGTCCTAAGTTATTGTAGATGGATAAAGTGGATTGAGCACCTTCCACTAATTGGAAATCTACTTGAACTTCGGTACTTGCCGGGTTAGGGAATATTCTGAAAGCATCATATCCTTCAGGCGCCAATCTGGTAATACCGCCATTGGGTCCTGTGGTGATATAAACATCTTTTACACAGACTTCCGCCCAACCTGCGGTTAACAATTTTACATTGACGAAATAAGTATCGTTAGGCATATTGTTCAATATTTCTGTTGCATTACAATCTCCTGAACATCTAAATACTTGTTGCCAAAGACCATTGTAAACTTGCAATAATGAAATTGGTGTCGTGTTTAAACCTTCAATGGTAATTGTATTATTGTCTACACTGAAAATCACATTGTCACAATCGCCACCTCCGCCAATCGGAGTTCCTGCGCAAGTACATCCGTCGGATTGAATTACATCGTTGTTTGTATTTGCGTTTCCATCATTGCAAGCCGTTCCTGCTGGCTTTGGAAAGTTGGCATCATTGTCATTGCAATCAACATTTGCACAAACACCATCATTATCTATGTCTGTACAACCAGTTCCTCCTCCCGTTACTTGAACATATTCTTCCTTTTCACAAATGAATTGCCAAGAAGCCGAATACAATCTAGTTTTTACAAAGTAAGTACCAGATGAAAGATTGTTTAAAGTATTTGTAGGACCGCAGTTGTTGCCCGAGCATGAAATTACTGTTCCCCATGATGGATCAAAAACCTGTAATTGTGTAATTGGAGTACTCAATCCGGTTACGGTAATTGTACCTGCACCACCAGTAATGGTTATGTCATTGCAATCGCCACCACCACTGATTGGGGTTCCTTGACAAGTACAACCATCGGCAAGAATTACATCGTTTTCAGTATTGCTATTCCCATCATTACAAGCTGTTCCAGCTGGTTTTGGAAATGCTGCATTGTTATCATCACAATCCTCGTTTGCACAAATTCCATCGTTGTCAATATCAATACAACCACCACCGCCTACTGTGTAGACATCATCAATTGAACAAATCAATTGATAATTCGCATCGTAGTATTTGACATATATGATGTAATCACCATCAGGCACTGCCACTGTTTCTATTGGGCTAATACAATTTGCAAAGCAACTATATACAGTCTGCCATGTCGAAGTAAAAACTTGAACATGCGCCACTGGAGCTCCATCAATTCCTGCAATTTGAATTGCTCCAGGAACGGTCGTTATGATAATGTCATTGCAATCAGGTGTTCCACCAGTTGGAGTACCTGCGCAATTACAATCTGTTTGATATACATCATTTGTTGTATTCGGATTCCCATCATTGCACGCAGTTCCAATTAAGCCATCGTCAAAGCCTGGGCACTGATCATTGGCATCGCAAACTCCATCGCCATCGGAATCTTGAAGCACTCCAACACAATTGCAACTTGCATCATAAGTGTCGTTAATGGTGCAGGCATTCCCATCGTTACATGGTCCTACGTTAGTACCACAATTATTTGGCGGAAATAAATTATTTGCGGGAATAGGTGTAGGTAGTATTCCTGGCCCTGACCAGCTTAGTTCCATAAGTGCTCCTCCGGCATTTTCATAATACTCTAATAAGATATCATATCGCTGACCTTCATCTAAAAGGATCATTCCAATGTCTTGTGTAGGTCCATGATCGGTCCAATTGTCAACCATTAATCGACCATTGACCCAAAGCCGAACACCGTCATCTGAGTTGGTATAAAAAGTATAAGGGCCACTTCGCGGTGCTTCAATCTGACCTTCCCATCTAACTGAAAAAGTTTCTGCTTCAACACCAGGTGCAGGAGCTCCAGTTCCCCAATTGAAATTCACTCCTGGGTCTATTCGAGTGGTTATCAATGAAGTGAAGTCCATATTGTTATAGTACTTTCCTTCTAGACCAGTACCGCCAAGGTTTGGATTGCCTATTGGATCGCAATTGTTCACATCATCACCAATGTTTACAATTTTTGCGACGGATGGTGTTCCGTTATTGTTCATAGCAAATAGCATATAAGAACCTGGAGGTAAAATATTTCT
>CALGJW010000275.1 GCA_937930025.1 uncultured Saprospiraceae bacterium
GATTAATGTACTATCAGAAGAATTAGTGGTCACTCCTTGAAACCCTTGTTGGACTAAGGTGGAGCTAAAGTCATTTGCAGGAGAAAGGTTAGTTATTTTCTGAGAAAATACATGTACCTGCACGCCTAAAACTATTAGAAGCAATAGGATAGTATTTTTCAATTGCATAAAGAGGAGTTAAATTGTGAGACTGGTATATCTAAATATAAACTTAGGAAGCCTAGCGAAGTTGATATTGTAGCCCTATATTAAAGCTTAGATATTTCAAATCTATCAATGCAGTTTTTAAGAAAAGAAGCTTCTTGTATTGATACCCAAGACCTGCATTCCATTGATCGGCATCGTATTCTACCATTATATTTAAAGACTTATAAGAAGCTTGTACCCCTCCGAAAGCACCTTGTAAATAATGCCTTTTGGCTTCACTAATTTTGAAACCATAACCTAGATTAGCATTTAAAAGGATATTTTTTATAGGGATAATTTTAGAAGCTACAATATAGTTCGTGTTGAAGAAAGAGCTAACCGCAGCTAGATCATTTGTTCCAATCAAAATGGCAGGGATATATTTTTTTTCTTTTATCATTTGAATCCTTCCAGAAATGGATCTATCTCCAATGCCATAATTTTCATCACCAGAATTATAGGGTTTAGTCAATTTGAATGTGAATTCTGCAAATGGCAAGAATCCTAGATTGGCGATAAATGAGCGTTCATGGCTTTCGCCTGCTTCAAAAGTAAAGGCTGTATGTTTATCGTAATGTGTAAAACTAGTATGTAATGTGCCCCATTTAGTCGTATATGCAGAAGGCGTGTATAATAAACCTGAATAGCCTAATAACGAAACGTCATTCGTTGGAGTAACGACTTCATTTGATTGACTTAAGAGAGACAATGAAGAGAACAAAAGTAGCAATGAGGAATGAATTATTTTCATTTGTATCTATTAAACAACTTCAGTGATAATATTTTTTCCTTGGTTAATAAGTGAATTATAATTTTATGATTTTCTTCATCACTATACTTTCTTCGACTTGTATTCGAAGTAAATAATTTCCAGAAGGTACGGATGGCATCTGAAGATAAATTTTTCCATTTTTAGTATTTTTTTGCTGATATAATTCCTGTATTTTTTTTCCCATTATACTCATTAAATCAATTCGAATAATAGCTGGTTTAGGTAAATCTATTTGAATAGACAATTGTTCATGAAAAGGATTCGGAGTGACTAGAATTGATTCTGAAAAATCATTTTGTTGAACAGTAGAAGTAGTCATTGCTGCGCTAAAATGAGCAGTTAGTTTAACTTCCTCTCCAGGATCAACAGTAATCGTTGCTTCTGTAGAAGAACTAGTTCCAGACCAGTGGTCAAAGACATAGTCCTTTTCGGGAATTGCCGTTAATGTAATAGGAATAGATTCGAAGTAGATGCCTGTCCAATTTGCACTATTAAGCTGAATGGTATTAAGTTGAACATTTCCCCAATTTGGATTATCAATACTAATGGAGACTTCTTTTTGTTGAGGCAAATTAAATTGATCTTGAATATGATTACGAACCATTTCAGGTCTTTTCTCTGCAAAATTTTTCATTTGCATTACCCTGATTTCCCAATCATCAACACCTGTGACACCCCATTTTTCAACTTGAGCAGGCATTTCGCTACGGATACGATTGGCATTTTTATCAATGGCATCTTTTACATTTTCCTGTAAAAAGCGAGTATTTATTTCATCCGCGAATGTATTTATAAATTTTCTTTTAAAATTAGTATTCTCTATTAACTGTCTAAATAAGAGCGTAGCCCAGGGTGGGTTAGGATAAACAGGTCCGTTACTTTCTAGTGCAAAGCTTAGCGTATTATTGGTATAATCTTCGGGACGCCATGTGCCGAAACCAGAATCAGTATCAAATAATATCCATCTCCATTTGCCATTTTTAGCTTTCCAAAATTTCGAATTATTACTAGGCCAGTCTGTGTTGTTAAAATAAATTTGTGCTAATTGATATTGGATATAATTAGCTATATCAATTTGGTCGCTTACTTTTTTATAGTTGGCATCTATACCTAGATCATTTTGCTCTACAAAATTCATCATGTCGGAATATTCTACATTACTTCCATATATAACATGCCAAAAACCTTCCAAAATATTTAATCCTTCCGTAGGAACATTATGCAAGGAAGACAAATAATGCTCGTTGATTTTTTCTCGAAGATTATAAATGCCCCAATAGTCTCCATTTAAATAAGTGACGACAGGATACCCCGCTTGAATATCTAATTCTGAATCCATCATTAGTCCTGTTAATGTAAGGTCTCGAAGCATAGTTCTTTGCCAATCATTTCCTGAATTTCTCAAGATAAAAGCTTCAAAATCTGTATAATCACGGTCTTCAAAAAGTGGGTATTCTAATTTTTTGTCGCCATATTTTCTTCTAAAAAAAATGGATAAAGAACGCTGTGCAAGCCCACGACTCCAACCACCAAATATTTTAACACCTGCATTTGCACTAAACCCATTTTGTCCATCTTTCTCAAATAAGGAAATATGGATGGGCTTCTCCACATCCTTCCAAAAATTAGCACCTATATAAGGGAATTCTTCTTCGTAGTTTTCTCCAAAAGAATAGATGCCTGCCGTTTCGTCAAAAAAATCTTTAGGGTTGACGGCTATTGATACTATTGGCAATTCATGTTGTTGATTGATAAAATAGGTGTTAGTAGTTGGTTTTCTCGACAGAAAATCTTCTTTGAAAATCCTTGCTTTTATAAGTCTAGTTTCATCTATTTTAATAGGTGCTTGGTACATAGTAGAATTGGTTTCGGGGTCGCTGCCATCCACTGTATATCTAATTATTTCTCCTTCTTCCGTACCTGAAAGCACTAAATTAAAACTAGTGGAATAGTAACCACCTACTTTAGAAAATTCAACAGTTTTTTCTAGGAAGCCCGCATAGTTCTCTGTTGAATTGGCTATGTCTGGAGTTGATTTCTTAAAAATTCGGTTATTAGATACTCCATCTGGAAAAAGACCAACACTTAAATCTGATTCTAAATCTGGAATTTGCAAACTGTCGTGTAATTGCCCTAATTGATCAAATAGGTAGATGGTTTCACCTCCACTGATTTTAAAATTTGTATGAGGTACAAGAGAAGACCTTCTATCTTTGCCAGAAGCAAATAAAATTAAAAAATCATTAGTGGCTATTGTTTCCTGAGCGAAAACCCACTTATTCGGTTTATGTAGCTTATCTGTAATAGACCAACCTATTAAAGAGCTATTTTGACCAGAAGCATTATATAGTTCTATCCAGTCTTCAAAGTCACCATCTTCATC
>CALGJW010000276.1 GCA_937930025.1 uncultured Saprospiraceae bacterium
GTCTTCTTTTTGTATAGGTTTTAATAAATAATCAATACTGTTGACTTTAAATGCTTTGATGGAATATTGATCGTAAGCTGTCGTAAAAATTACGGGAGCATCGATTGTTGTTTGCTGAAATATCTCAAAACTTAATCCATCCGCTAGTTGTATATCCATCAAAATCAGATCCGGTGCAGGATTATTTTCCAACCACACTACACTATCTTCCACACTTTCCAAAATATCTAAAATCTTGATGGCTGAAAAGTTGTTTTTAAGCATCGCTTCTAATTGTTGAGATGCTCTTATTTCGTCCTCTATAATTAGGATATTCATATTATTTTTTTGATTACAGCAATGGTATCGTTACTCGAAAGAATTGATCAAATTCTTCTATCTTTACTGCTTTTTCTTGTGACAAAAGTCGATAACGCTCCCTGATATTTTCCAATCCAACTTTTGTAGAATCAATGACTTTAGACTTCTTTTGCAATGTATTGGTAACACAAATAAATTCGTTTTGTTCATCTATTTCAATGGAAATAGTCAATGGTTTTTTTGTTGAAATAATATTATGTTTAATGGCGTTCTCGATGAGTAATTGTAAACTCAATGGAATTATTTTTTTGTGAACATATTGATCTGGAACATTGATATGAACGATGAGATTTTCTAAAAATCTTTCTTTTTGAATGGCAACATAAGCGTTAACAAATGCTAATTCTTCTTCCAAAACAATGGTTGGCTCTTCCCTGCTATCCAGGATATAGCGGTAAACTTTTGACAGTTGTCCAATAAAATTTTTAGCTACTTCTTTGTTTTCATATTCTACAATATGATTTAAAGTGTTTAAGCTATTAAATAAAAAGTGTGGATTAACCTGGTTTCTTAATCCTTCTAATTGACTATGAATATGGGCCACTTTTACCCGTTCTTGTTCCTGAATGGATGTTTTTAATTGACTATGGTACCAAATAGATTCATAAATCGCGAGAATAAAAAAAGAGGTGGTATAAGCAGCTCCAATACCTTGCATCACCGTCGGATCCGCCACTGTGGGTAATTCAAGCACATTACTAATAAATTTAATGAACCTTTTTACCAGATTTCCAACAACAGGTAAAAAAACGATTACGGTTACCACAACACATATAATCCTTGTAGTAGTTTGATCAATGGATGGAAATTTTTTCCTATAAAACACCATGACCGCCCCATTAAACAACCAGTAAAAAAGAGAATAAATACCGGCTTCCAACCAATCAAGTGCAAAGGAACTAGAGCTAAACAAATCTATACCAAAAAATATCTGAGGTACAAGAAATCCCAAAAGGATAATTCCAATTACGGAAAACCAAAAATCATTGAACCCTAAGTATTTGTTTTTTTGCTTAAACATATATTGTTAGTATCCGGAAATCTCGTAGGATTTTTATGGAATGTACTATTTTTATTTCTAATTCTCAATATCTATAAATTGATTTTGGTTTGTAGTTAAAAAATGGTGAAAAGAAGGGTATATAGGATGAAGTGTCGGAATTTATTGTTGAAGTGTACTTTAAATCAAAATGATTTGAGATTGTCCTATAGGTGTTTTTGAAAGCGTGAGGCTACAGGAATGACCAAATTGGAAAGGATGTCAGAATCCACCTAAAAACTAAAGGTTTTTTACGAGACATCCCAAACTTCCTTTCGAAAGTTCGGGATGTTTAATGATTTATTATTTCTTGAGTTAGGGTTAGATTTATAAAGATTTAGAAATTACAAATGGCTTTGAAACTAGTTTTTCACCATCATGAAAAATGATATGGTATATACCATCTTCATACTGGTCTAGTTGCAGCTGGATAGTATTCAGTCCAACTTCAACTTGCATTTTTCTTTCCAGTTTTAGTTGGCCGAGCATGTTGTAAATTTGGATTGAAATTTCTTCTTCCGTTGTACTTTCTACTTGTGTAATTAATTCTCCTGTTGTAGGGTTTGGAAAAAGCTTCGTTAATACAAATGGAGTCTTCTCATCATTTTGAGTCTCGAAATTTTGTGTCCCATTTTCTACTAAGTTATTATATGGACAACCATTTACGATGACTTCTGCAAGGGTACAATAGCCGATAGATGATCTGTGAATTCTGATATATCTGATCGGGGCACCACAGCATGGTACATTCCAAATAGTCGGGGTGCCTGCTTGCCCGGAGACGAATAACTCATCATTTGAAATAAGTCTGGCACCTTGTAAATTACCCGTTGTAAATGGTGTGTTGGAAGCTAAAATGTAAAAGGAGTTTAAGCGAGCAGTTCCTTCCGTTCTATTAAATACCTGAACAGTAGAAACTTCATAGAGATCTCCTAAATCAACCTCCCACCATGCTTGAGCCTCTTCATCAGTTACGGAAACAGATCCATTGTAATAGTTACCATCGGTGTTTCCATCAACTGCGTTTGAAGCACCGGAATTGATACCACCAAAATTCAACGTTGAAGATTGAAGCGTAGGTTTTCCTTGAGAAATATTAATTGGAGTACAACCACTACCATCAGTAACTATAAAGGTTCTAAAGGTAACATTGTTATTTTCATTGGTTTCCGGAACATTATTATTATCATCCACTACCAAGTAAAGAAAGTAAGTACCCGGGCTTAAATTACTAGGAATTGTGATGGCTCCGTTAATTCCAGTTTGTTCTGCTGGAGCAGTATTGGCAGTAGTAATTGATCCTTCTTGAATATCGTCACTACTAAGATTGTTGTCTGTTGAAATATAGCTATTAATCTGATAAGATTGAGTTACGGTTTGGCTACCGATATTGACCAGCGAAAAGGTGAATCCAAGAACCGAACCAGCTGCTCCCGAACTTGTATTGAGCGTTCCGACAATCAGATCTACATCATTTCCACCACCGCCACCTTGAATCACAATAGGAATCCATTCGTTGCATGCGTTAGATTGTACGCTTAAGAAATACGTCGCTCCAACGGTTAATCCAGCAACAGATTCATTGCTACTACAAGCTGAACCTTGCCAGGGATTGCAACCCCAAACAACTTGGGTGTTTGAGTTGAATAATTTAGCATTTGCATCACTTGTTAAACCAGTAATTATTACGCCACCAGTTGATGAAGTGATACTGACATTACAACCACCACCAACAGGTGTACCTTGACAAGTACATCCATCGGATTGAATTTGATCGTTGGTTGTATTTGAATTATTATCATTACATGGTGTACCTGGATTTGCTGGAAGGTTTGAGTTTGTCGGAGCACAATCATCTGCATCACAAGTGCCATCTCCATCGGTATCGGGACAGCCTCCACCGCCTTGGATCACAATAGGAATCCATTCGTTGCAGGAAGCTGATTGCACACTTAAAAAATAAGTTGCGCCTGTTGTTAAATTTGAAACGGTTTCATTTCCACTACAAGGACTACCCTGCCATGGATTGCATTCCCAAACGGATTGCGTATTTGAATTAAATAATTTTGAATTTGCATCACCTGTCAAACCGGTAATTGTTACGCCACCATTTGATGAAGTGATATTGACATTGCAACCTGAAGAAGGACATGGTGCACATGGTCCACCGCAATCGATGCCTGTTTCACCCTGGTTTTGGATGCCATCACTGCAAGTAGGTGTATTCCCTCCTCCTTGAATGATTATCGGAATCCATTCACTGCAAGTGCTTGATTCTACAGAAAGAAAATAAGTTGCACCAACGGTCAATCC
>CALGJW010000277.1 GCA_937930025.1 uncultured Saprospiraceae bacterium
GAACCGAAACATCAGTTTCGGGCGGGAAGGCTTTTCATTGGCTTCGCCACAAATTCGCTACGCGGCAATTGCCTGACGGAGCAAAATCGAATGAACGTGCATCCCACCAAACTCATCAAGTGCACCTCTTCCCAATCTGAACAAAGAAGTTAAGCCTTACAGCGCTGATGGTACCTTCCAAAGGTAGGCATGCTGCTATACCATGTGGGATACAACTGACCGATCCCGAAGGGTCGAGTACGATAGTGCTCGAAGGAAAGTTGCCGTGAAAACGGATGAGATGCGTGATCCTGCACAGAGTGACTTACGACAGTTAGTCAAACAAATTGCAGCGATAGCGGTGGAGCTGCCATTTTTTTACCCTGCCGACCACGTTTAAAAACTTTATTGATTGGTGGGTTTTTCTTTTTAGAAGAGAGATTGAAGCTTTGCGGCAATTGTCTAGCGGCGCAATTGCCTGACGACGCAAAATCGAACGAACGTGCATCCAATCAAATTCAAAACTCAACTTTTCTACTATCAATTCGCGGCAGAATACTTTGGAAAAGATAAAGGGAAATATTCTTTACCGCATTCTTCGATGCTCATATAGCGAATGCCACTTATAACGCTTTACTAGTTCATAATTCGAATGAACTAATTTCTCAAATTCGAAAGGAACAAAGTGGTAGTCATATCTTTCATCCGTAACTGTTTTTTTATCCCATTTAATTCGCTCGATATTTAAAACGCTATTCGTTTTGATATAGAAATTCGCGGCCTGATTTAAACTCCAATGGGTTCCCACTTTGACTTTCTCTTTACCATCAGCTAATTCATTAATGTAAAACATCGCCCGCTTTGTATCAAAATCAAAAAACCATTCTCGAAAGTAATCCGACCGATGTACTTTAGAAAAGTGTAATACTAATACCACTGTGAGCATTGGGAATAGTACTTTGTACAATCTATCTGTTTTAGGAAATTCTAAAGAGAATAGTGTAATAATGGCCAATGCTAGTAATGGGTAATAGATCACTGCGGTTCGATCAACTAGGTAATCAGTGTTAAATAGGAGCTTTTGCGTAATAGTGCTTAGACTGATGATTACAATAATCAAGAGAATATGAAGGCCAAAAGTTTCTTGAATATTAATTTTTCGTTTGTACCATTGTCGATATCCAGAAATTAACAACAGAATAATCAGTAATGCGGGTATTAGATTTTTTAAATGATTAATTAAAAATTTCTCCGAAAGAAAAGTTTTGCCATATACATATTCTGAAAAGAGCTGGTGAAAAGTATCGGTCCAGAAGTCATTATTCCCCCAATATCCCTTTGTGAAAAGACCAATGTCATTTAATCGAATCAGAGGAGTATAGATAGCCGAAATTAGAATTACACAAGCCGCTAAAACAATTATTGGAAAACTTTTGGGTGGAATTGTTTTCATTCTAATCCATTTTGAAATGAACCAGATACTAAAACACCCGATTAAGGCGGCAAAGAAATTTAGCCAAACAAAATTTGACAGAACTGAAAAGAAGGCTATTGTAAATCCTAAGGCTAACGCTCTTATATTATTTTTCAACAAAAAGGACAACCAATAGAAAATACTTGCAGTCATAAATGCCATGCCAAGACCGTATCCCCTTCCCAAGGAAAAGAAATCAAATTGAAATGGATTTAGAAGCATTAATGCCATTCCCAATAAAAGGAAAAAGGGCCGACTGCTAAGTAGTAACAATATTCGAATACCAAAAAATAAATAGAAACCCAATGCTAAAACATTGGGTAATCGTACGGATAATGAATTGGCCCCAAATGCAGCAATTGAGGCTTTCATCAAAAGCGTATTTAAAATATGATTATTGCCATCTGCTTTTTTCTTTGGACTATTAGTTAAAATATCAAAGACTGGCTTGTGGACATGATTAAGGAATGTCCCGCTTTCATCCATAGTCATTGAAGCAGTATGCGCACGGTAGCCAGCATAACATACTGCCAGAATAGAAATGACAATAACCAAAATCAATTCTTTTCTCATGCTAGGAGCGATTGGATTCGATTTATTTAGACTCAAGATAATGAATTAGCCGAGTTGTAAAGTAGAATTAATTTAATCGTTTCATTCAAGCCTTCTTGCTATTTTTGCAGCATGCAAGAGGAAACTAAATTACAATGGAGATTAGAAGCGCTTTGGTGGATAGTGACAATTATAGCCATTGTGGCAATCCTATTTCCTATTGTCTCTAAGGTGCCAGATTATCGATTTTTAGTGTCTAATGTTATCCTATTATTGGTCTTCATAACCTTTACCAGATACATATTCCAGCTAAAACATACTTTTTTAGGAACACGCCAAAAAATTAAAGCAGGAATAATGCTGATATCTTTGCCTTTGACGGGGTATATTATTCAAAGCATTAGTAATTTTCAGGCATTTATAGATGAAAATGGTTTTGCGGCTTTGGTGAAGAATTTGACTTTTGAGGAACAGGAAAGCCTTGGTTGGTATATCAAAACAGAATACCTATTTTTCGGGGTAGCCGCTTTGTTTGCCGTAGTTACCCTTTTCTTCAGAATGATTATTTCCATTTGGCGATATAGAAATAAAGGAACGATATAAACCAAAATTCAAAGATATGTCAGCGATAAAGGAATTTAACGATTACCGTGAGAAAATGAACAAGAAAATTCTTGCGGAAGATAATATAGTACTTAAACGATTTTTCAGTTTGGACACTGCCACCTATAAAGATGGAGCACTTTCTGGCAGAACAAAGGAAATGCTAGGTCTCGTTGCTTCAATGGTTTTACGTTGCGATGATTGCATAAAGTATCATTTGGAAAAATGTCATCAGGAGAATGTAAACACCAAAGAATTATTTGAGATTCTATCTGTCGCGAATTTAGTCGGGGGTTCTATTTGTATTCCTCATACAAGACGCGCAGTGGAATATTGGGAAGAGTTACAAAACCAAGCTTAATTGAGCAGTAGCAGAAAATCCACCTTTTTGGTTTATGGTTTGCTATTTGTAGCAACGCTGGTTTATTTCCAATGCAGATTTGGACTGAAGACTATGAAGCCCACCAATGTAGAGTGGATCATGGCGAAGGGGTCGGATTGGACGCCAGATTATCTTGCTTGGAAATATTTTCGTTATCAACCCTGGGGTTTCCCACTTGGGGTGATGGAAGGCTATTCTCATCCGCAAAAAGTTAGCATCGGGCTAACCGGAGCGATTCCACTCTTAGCAGTTCCCCTTAAAATTTTCTCTGGTGCCTTACCAGACGATTTTCAATATCATGGATTCTGGCTTTTTCTTTGTGTTTTTCTACAAGGGATATTTGCCTTTCATTTACTAAAGATTTGGGTCAAGGAAGATAGCTATGCTTTTTTAGGCGCCATGCTTTTTGCCTTTAGCTATTCCATGTTGGATCGACTGGGCCATATAAACCTCTGCGCACATTGGGTGATTATCGCCGGTCTGTTGGTCTACTTTTCAAAATTTCAATTAAAAAAGACGATACTATATCATTCCCTGCTAGTATTCGCGACCATCTGGATTCATCCGTACCTAGTTTTGTTTTCTGTGGCGCTAACTGGATTGACATTGATAGAAGGTTGGTGGTCAAAAAGATTTAAGTTTAGCCAATTCGCAATTGGTACTTTAGTAACTGCTGGGACTGCAGCACTGAGTTGGTGGCTCATTGGAAATTTCATACTAGGAGGAGACGATGCAGTAGCTGGTGGGTTTGGCGAATTTTCAACTAACCTAAATACTTTCTGGAATCCGAAATTTGATGCCCTGGTTTTTAACCATAGCAAAGATTTTTATGAAGGACAATATGAAGGAATCGCATACCTAGGAATCGGTGTACTTCTACTGTTGTTTTCTTCCATTGTTGGATTGTTGGTTAAAAAAATAAAAGTAAATTATTCTAAGGGCTTACTACTACTCGGGTTTATCTCTCTTTTGTTTTTTGTTTTTTCTCTAAGTCAAAATATCACCTATGGCGGCGAACTAATTTTTACAATCCCTTTTTCAAAATATTTATTGGCCAAATTTGCAACCCTTCGCGCCTCTGGCAGATATGTTTGGTTACTTCAATATTTTCTAATATTAGTAGCTATTATAGGTTTTTATAAAATAAAAATTGACCAGAACTATAAAATCGGATTACTTGGACTAGTAGTATTACTAAACTTAGTTGATTTTCAATATTACTTTGAGAGAAATAAAATATTTGATCTCAAGTTTGAGCCAATAAGTAATTTCAATAAGGCAGCTTTCGAAAAAGTTATCGAAGCGGGTAACGAAGTAATTATGTATCCGCCGCATACAAGGACTTATTTATCGGTATGTGATGAAACACCTTTTATTTCAATTGCCGCATCCCAGAAAAAGCCAATTAATACTGGCCACTTGGCTAGAGTTGATAATAAGCTTAGGGAGAAATACAGGCAGGAGTTAGAAAGCAAAATTTACTCGGATCCCAATTCCTTTGCTGATAAAACAATCATTACCATTCCGAAATTCGCAGAAATATTTCAGCCATTGATAGAAAAGGAATTGTTCCAAATTTTTGAAATCAATAATTTCCTCGCTTATGTTCCTGTTTCCCAAATTGCAGTACTTGAGGATTTAAGCAAAAATGCGCAAAGAGATAGCATTCCGTATAAACGAGAATCATTTAATGATTTCAAAATAAGAAATGCCGAATACAATTGGGTGATCTCAGTAAAAGATGATGCGCGTGCTACGCTCTCAAGTTGTACACAATGGAATGAATACTTTACTTCAATTGGATCCCAAAATCCATCTTTGGACTTTAGAGAATCTTATCTCGGTCTTTTGCAGTCTGGAAAATTGATTAATGAAAAATTTGGGAGAGATAATCCAAATGGAAAAATCGAATTTGACGCGGAATTGAATGGGGTTGATATTTCTGCTGTATCTGCAAGTATGGATCATGGCAATATTGCAAGTATTAAATTAAATGAGGTAGAGCATGCCATTGATGATCGTGGTTTTAATATTGTGGTTTTTGATCAAGAAGGTAAAGTAATTGAAAGTACATTTTTTGACACTTTTAAACAATGCCACCACTATTCTGAGTTTGGAAAGAAGTTTTTTCCTGTTTATAAAATTAATTCGAAGTAAAAGTTTTTACTTTTAGGTTATCAATCACAATTGGCTTTTTCGATCCAGGATTCCAAAAATATACCTCTACATAGCTAGTTCCTTTAGGTATGCCATAATCCATGAATATACTTTTTGTCTCCCCTTCATTCAGGTGTCGCTCGATTCGAATTAAACGTAATTTTATTTCTTCGTCATTTTTATTTAAGCTTTTTACAACCAGCTGAGTCATACACCAATTTTCCCATTCTTTTGACCCAATCCTAAAGTCTGCAGATATATTTAACCAGCCATTATCATTAACAATTGGCACTTTAAATTTCTCAGAATATTCTGTTGTTGGCAACATGCACAAAGAACCATTTCCGTCAATGGAAGAAATACCATTGCAATTTGATTTGCCTTCAGACTCGAAATCGTTGGAATAAATAACTTGCGAGTTTTTCCGTTCTTCTAAATATTCTTCATCGGTATCCAATAATTTCAATGCACTTGGGTCAATTTCGCTTTTAAATAAAATTTTCTGCCAATAGGCATAGGTCATTTGTCCGACATGTAATAAGCCCCCCTTGTGGGCATGTCGAGTCAACCAAAGATTATATACACAACCAAAAAGAATAACGCCGATTAGCCCCCATCTCAATCCTTTATGATTCAATAGTTTTTCAAAACACGCCGCCATGGGGATAGCCAAAACAGGATACGATTGAATCATGGCTCGAACGCCTAAGGATCCACCATAGGTCCATTCTGACCAAGCAAAACAGAGATAAATAAATAAACCAGAGAAGGCTGTAATGGCTAGTAATCCTTCTGACTTTTTTCTCCATAAAAACAAAAATCCTATCAAACTAAAAACCATCAAAGGTGAATAAATTAACCAGCCGGTTTGAAAACCAATAGTTCCTTCAATCAAATGGGGGTGCAACCAATCAAATCCTTGATCTTGATAACTATATATTATCCATTTCCCTCCGGCATACTTCCAGTAGATTAATTGCAGAAAGCCAATTGCACCTGTAAGGATAACCACAGGAAGGAGCAGCTTCTTTTTTTCTAACAAGAACTTCAATTGATCTCGAATAGAGGAAAAGGAAAGTCCTTTTAATCCCCAAACTATGGGTAAAATGGCTGCGATTAATTCTGTTGGACGTATTAAGGCCGCCCAACCAACCAATGCGCCAATGATTAAAGCCCATTTCAAAGTAGGTGCTTTATAAAATTTAATCGTGCTATACAATAGCCCCGCATAAATAGTAAATAAACTATTATGGGTCATTGCTCCGTTAATGGCAGAATAATCTAAATAATTGGACCCAAGTACAATGCAAATCAAAGTAAGTCCAGTAGCTAGTTCTGAAAAACTAGTTAGCAACACTTTTCTCAATATCCACAATCCTAAAAAGGAAAGCAATAACATTCCAATGGACAACATGAATTGGTAAGGGAAAGAGAATCCGTCAGCAGAATGATCAGAATCCAAAGAAGCCCAAATATGCCCAACTACAAACCAAGGTAAATATTGAATAGCTTGGCCCAGTGAATATTTCAGCACATAATTTCCGGATTCATGTTGATAGGCTTGTTGTAAATCGGGGGTAGGTTTATACTTTTTTACAACCTCCTTTGATGTACTTAAATGCTTAAGGTCATTATGAATGAATAATGCGGGCAAATAAAGATAATACCCTGAGACATCCCAGCTAATAGTTGCCTCAGTTCCTTTTTCCAAATACTTTGGATAAAATACCTGTCCAAAATAAATTTGAACAGCAAAGCATAAGAAAAGGGCGAATAGCGAAAAACGCTTCATTTAGCTAATGTATGAAATTGTATTCCAGAATTATTAGTCCAGCTAAAAAAGAAGGAAGTATCGTTTAATTTCATTAGCACCATTCTTCTATTAACAGTAGCCTAAGTATCTTAGCCACTTATTCTATATATATGAGTTACCTGGATTCCCTGAACGAAGTTCAAAGACAAGCAGTTACTGAGATTGATGGCCCTGTGTTGATTGTGGCTGGTCCTGGTTCAGGAAAAACTCGAGTACTTACCTATAGAATTGCACATCTAATCCATTCTGGAATCGCTCCGTGGGAAATCTTATCCTTGACCTTTACGAATAAAGCCGCCAAAGAAATGAAAAGCAGAATTGCCTCGGTGGTGGGCAATAAGGCCGATAAAATTTGGGCAGGTACTTTTCACTCGGTTTTTGCTAGAATTTTAAGATTTGAAGCGGAAAAAATTGGATTCCCATCTAGTTTTTCCATTTATGATACGCAAGATTCTCAGAGTTTGATATCAACCATAGTGAAGGAAATGAACCTGGATGGGAAAATCTATAGTTCTTCTGCTATACGATCTAGGATTTCTTCGGCGAAGAGTAAGTTGATTACGCCCAAGGCTTATTCTACTATGGAAGATTTGATCGCTGCCGATCGTTTGGCAGGAAGACCAAGAGTTCATCAAATTTATCAGAAATATGTTAATCGATGTGCTACTGCAGGTGCAATGGATTTCGACGATTTGCTTTTACAGCTTTTCAGATTATTCTACCAAAACCCAGATAACGTTTTAGAGAAATATCAAAAGAAATTTAAACATGTTTTAGTGGATGAGTTTCAAGATACCAATCATTTGCAATATGCCATTCTGAAAAAATTGATGGACTACCGATTAGCTGATGGTAAGAAAGATCCTTATACTCCTAGGAATATTACCGTGGTTGGTGATGATGCTCAAAGTATTTATGCCTTTAGAGGTGCTACCATTGACAATATTCTTGATTTCGAAAAAGACTATAAGCCTTTCGGAATTAAAGTTTTTAAATTGGAGCAAAACTATCGATCTACTGCGCATATCGTTCAAGCCGCCAACGAAGTCATTTCTAACAACGAAAAACAAATCCCTAAAAAAATCTGGTCGCATAAGGGAGCCGGTCGAAAAATTCAGTTGATTCGAACCGTGGATGATGGGAATGAGGGTAGAAGAGTGGCGGACCTAATCTTGGAGCAAAAAACTAGATACCACTTAAGCAATTCGGACATTGCTATTCTCTATAGGACAAATGCACAATCCAGAATTTTTGAAGAACATTTACGTCGTCAAAATTTAAACTATAAAATTTTTGGAGGAATTTCTTTTTATCAAAGAAAGGAAGTAAAAGACCTTACGGCCTATCTCCGGCTAGTAGTCAATCCAAAAGATGAAGAAGCGTTAAAAAGAGTGATCAATTATCCTAAACGTGGGATAGGTCCGGGTACAATTGCTAAGATTGCTGCTACCGCTGCTCAGATCGGTACTCATTTCTATGCGGCTATTCCTCATACAAAGTTACCAGCACGTGCTAGTAAGACGCTAGGAGAATTTGTAAAAATGATTAATGCTTTTCGGTCTAAACAATCGGAATTGGATGCCTTCGAACTTGCTTCCATGGTCGCGCGTAAAACAAAGATGATTGACTTGCTAAAAGCAGATCATTCACCTGAAGGTCAAAGTCGACAGGAAAATATCACTGCACTTTTAGATGGGATAAAAGAATTCACTGAATCCGATGAATTATTTGATGAAGATGTAATTACAGATGATAAATCCCTCGCTAGTTTTTTGCAATCCATAGCCCTTTATTCTGATCAAGATGAGGAGGAAGAAGACGGTGAATTCATTACCCTTATGTCTGTCCATGCGGCCAAGGGACTTGAATTTCGTTCGGTTTTTGTAGTCGGTTTAGAGGAAGATCTCTTTCCTTCCTTTATGGCTAAGAATGATTTGAACGGAATGGATGAAGAAAGAAGATTGTTCTATGTAGCAATTACAAGAGCGGAAGAATTCTTGGTGCTTACTTATTCTGAAAGACGATTTCGATTTGGTAAATTGAAATATCCAACGCCAAGTCCATTTTTGTCAGAGATCTCCGAAGATCATCTAGACAGCTATGCTCCTGTTGTCAAACGCAGAGAACCAACTATTAATGAAGCTCCGATTACCTCTGGAGTACAAGGGAATTTCTCTAGGGTTCAACGAGTTATGCCTACGCTAATGGCTGATCCTAGCACATTCCGACCAAGCCCAACTAGTGAACTAAAAGTTGGAATGAAAGTACTTCATCTGAAATTTGGAAAAGGAGAAATCATTTTAATCGATGGCAGTGAGGGAAATCAAGTGGCCACCATTCGATTCGATCAGATTGGGGATGTCGAAAAAAGAATCATGCTGAAATTCGCGAAACTGCAAATTCTCTAATGAACCTAGCCAATCGAACCCTTTGGATTAAACAACGAGCCATTGAACTTGGGTTTGAAGATATAGGTATCGCTAAGGCAGAATTCATGGAGCCAGAAGCCAAGAAGTTAGAAGCTTGGTTGAATAAAGGCTACCAAGGAAAGATGTCCTATTTGGAAAACCATTTTGATAAAAGAGTGGATCCAACCAAGTTAGTGCCAGGCGCAAAATCAGTCATTTCTTTATGTTATAATTATTTTCCAAAAGAAGAACAAAAAAATAAAGAGGCGCCTAAAATTGCAAGATATGCTTACGGAGAAGATTATCATTTTGTATTAAAGCATAAGTTGAAAACTTTCTTAAATGATATCCAAGAAAAAATTGGGGAGGTAAACGGTAGGTGTTTTGTGGATTCGGCTCCGGTCTTAGAAAGGGATTGGGCAAAGCGGGCAGGAAGTGGCTGGGTTGGAAAAAATACTTTGCTGATCAATCC
>CALGJW010000278.1 GCA_937930025.1 uncultured Saprospiraceae bacterium
TAATGCCTAGCCATATTCGAACTAGCTGAAACTACTAATTGTTGCTCTTGTGCTTGGGGTTATTGGAGGTGATATGAAGACCGGAACCAATTCATGGGGCATCTTAAGACAAGGCTTCACTCGCGCGCGCAAGCACCCAAAACCCCTCTCCAAAACCCCTCCCAAATCCCGCAAAAGCATTGTGATTTTTCTGAAAAACCAACTTTTTTTAAATTTCTTCTCCCTGTAAATCAACCACTTACAAGCATTTTCACAAAAAATGAAATTAAAAATTATGGAATTTTCACTTTTCTCCGTCTATGTATCGAATCAATAAATCTAACAATGGAATTCAAAGCAGACAAACATTATTACCTACACAACTTCGGAATTGACTACCAGAAAATATTTTTCTCAGAGGAACACAAAAATTACTTCAAGAAAAAAATCACAAAATATATCGCCCCTTATGCAAAAGTGATTTCAGTAAAATTGGCAGATAATCAATTTCACATCTTAATTAAAACCCATAAAAATTACGAAGACGATAGCTTGAACTTCAATATCGGGGTAATGCTTAGATCATACACACGAGCTATTAATAAACAACGAAACAGAATTGGTTCTCTATTCTGTTCCGGAACAAAAGCATTCTCAAAGATTTCTGATATCCCTCGAAAGCTAAGAGATTTCACAGAACCATTCATCAAATATTTTAAAAAGGGAGCAAAAATCAATTTTGAAAAATCAATTAGCAGCTTTTTAAATTTCCTAAAACCTGAAAATATTAAAAAAGTCTCCGAAACGTTTACAAAACATGAACGACCCTTTACCGAAATATTTAATCATCCTATTACCAATAAAAAATGTACCTAGAGATATTCAAATATCATCCTTATGGGTGAGCAGACAATAGATCTTTTGCAAGAAATTTGTATCAACTAATAATCTTTGAAAATGATGCGATTTGTGTTGCTACTTTCTATTCTCTCAGCTTTGAACTTATCGGCTCAAGATCTTTCCACCTTCCCAGAACTACCCTTTTCCGATTTTGGAAACTTTGATGTTCAAGGAGATAAAATCATCGCAAATAGTTCTTGTGATCTTATTTGGTATTCTAGCGATGACGGTGAAAATTGGGATTATGTCCAGAGCCCTGAGACCATTTACGATGTGAAATTATGGCCGAATGATTCTGAAAACAGAGCTTTTTTGGTGGGAAGAGGAGTCTATATTTTTGATTTTGAAGATGGAGTAATTAGTAGCTTCCCTAATGAAATGCTATTTCCTGCCGGAGAGATTTTCAGAAAAATAGAAATTAATGCTACCGAGGTGTTTGTTATTGGCTCTGAAAATGTAATCGCTGCTTCCTTGTCAGATCTTGCTTGGCAAGAAATTTATCAAGACACTTTTTCGTCAGATTATATTTATACTTCAGAACTTTTTGACGATCATTTATATTTAGGTGGTCGCCAAGGAAAACTTGTTCAACTAAACATCGGCACAAAAAATTGGGAAATAAAACAAGATTTTGGAGACTGGATCAGAAATATTTCTATGGGTACTTCAGACGTAGGCTATATCGTATCTAATGCCTATGCGGATATACTTAAGACCACTGACTCATGGGACAATTTCGTACCAATGGAAGACATGCCAGAAAGAATTCAGCCGCTGGCTTTTGGTGATCAAATCGTTTTAACAATTAATACCAATCGAATATATGTATCAACGGATGGTGGAGTTTCATCTACATATGTGGAGACTGGAAATACGGAGTACTTGGGGCTAGCATATGTAGGTTTGTTTACTGAGGACGGCACACTTTATTTAGCGGGTCGCGGTGCAATGATGGCCAGAACAGATGACCTTGCACAAAATTGGGAACACCTGAACCCAATAAATAGATCTGATCTTTTTGCTATTGCTGGTGATGAGTCGGGACACACCATTGCGGTTGGAGATCATAACACTTTTTATAAAAGTAATGATTTTGGGAAAACATGGAGCGCTCCACAAGTTGTCGCGTTTACTAATGGTTCTTTTGCTGCCGCACTTATCTTAGGACCTGATAAATATTTAGTTTCTGATAATGATATAACAGCAGTGATTGAAAATGGAACTATTGTTTCTTCTGAAGAGGGACCTGCCATTGCATTTTTAAAATTAGCCAACGAACAAGGAATTTTGGCAGTTCGAGAAATGGGTGGGGATTATGCAGTTTATAAATCTACTGATATGGGAGCCACTTGGGAACTGAAATCCGATTTGCCAGAATACGCCACATTGATTAGTCAAAGTAACGAAGGGAAATTATTTATTGGTAATCAAGAAGAAGTGTATACAAGTACGGATAATGGAGAAACTTGGCAAGCAGAAATATATGGTTTATCAGGAATAAGAGAAGTTGTTTTCTACGACAATCAATTCGGATTAGCAACTTCATCAAATAAACTTTATCGAACAACGGATGGTGGAGTAAACTTTGAAGAAATTGCTTCCGGTTACGCAATCAGAAATATTCACTTTTTAGAGGAAGGAAAATTTTTCTACACCACAGCAACTAACAGCAGTACTAACTTAAGGATGACTGAAGATGGTGGAGATACTTTTAGTAGCTTCTTCAATAATTGTGCGACGACCTATGCCTCCTTTGTGAATAGCAATAATGAAATAGTGCTGGCCCAAAGGAATGGTCATATACAAATAGTGCCCACGGAGCAAATAATGAATGCTTCAAACGAACAAGAAATTTCAAAATTGGAGATCGAATTATTTCCAAATCCGATTGAAAGTGGCGCTATATTAAACTGTTCTGAATCTGTGGATAATCTGGTGATTTTTAACAGCATTGGAAATCGTTTTGAATCAATTAAACAAAGTGATCGACAATTTCTTTTGCCTGTATTGGCTACAGGGATTTATTTCGTTCGGATGGAAAAAAATGGAGTTTCAAAATTGGACCGAATTCTGATAGGTAAGTAATTAGCAAAAATCCCGAGTGCTTTGTACTTGGGATTTTTCACTCCACCACCTCAAGCCCAGCTCCAACCTCAAAATTCAACGCCCCATCCCCTTGAACAATTACCGAATGGGCAAACCCAGTAAGGCCTGCATCAATGGTTATGGCGGTTTCCACCGGAATAATAACATCATCACACAAATCAGGAATCTTATTCAAGGACCAATTAGAAGCTGCATCATGCCAGTTGCCCACATTTGATCCAGTCCAATAATTATATCGACTAAGGTCATTACTCGCAATACAATTGTCAACACCAGCAGTGATCTGCAACGTATGATTTAAA
>CALGJW010000279.1 GCA_937930025.1 uncultured Saprospiraceae bacterium
CATCGGTACAAGACAAGCCGTCAAAAAAGAACCTGAGAACAAAGCTATCGAACTCTTCGCTCCTAAGCCTAAAGTTGATCCCGTACCAGAAAAAGTTGTAGAACCCGTAGTCGAAGAAGTCATACCGGATCCTATCATTGAAGAACCTACCCCCGTACCAGTCGCGGAAGAAATCGTCGAAGAACCTGTCGTTAAGGAAGTAGCTCCTGATGGCCCACAACTAAAAATTGTTGGGAAAATTGATCTTGATGCCAAAAAACCTAAACGAAAGAAAAAGGAAGAGGAAAAAGAAGAAGTTGTCGCTAAAGCACCTCCTGTAAAAGAGCCTGTCGTTGTTAAAGAAGAAAAAGAGGAAGTGAAGGTGGAAGTTATTGAAGAGGAGGTTGTTGAAGTTGAAGCTGAAGTCACTTCTGAAGAGGAAGAAGAAGTGGTCGTCGTTGTTGAAAAAACAGAAAAGAAAGAAACTAAACCTGAAGTCGTTGCTGAAGAAGTTCCTGCAAGGAAAACGGTTGGCAAGGAAGAAATGATACGAGCTGACACGCCGCAATTGAAAGGGTTGAAGATTTTGGGTAAAATTGACACGGATAAACTTAAGAAGAAGAGGAAAAAGAAGAAACCTTCTGAAAATCAAGCTAAAACTGATTCTAAAACGGGTACTCCTAAAACAGGTACTCCAAAAACGGATGATAAGCAGAAGAGACCGAAAAGGAAACGTAAAACCGTGGCTGCATCAACTCTAGGAAGTGGTAGTGGTAGTGGTAGCGGAAATACTAGAAACAATAACAACTCTAGTAATAATAGAAGTAATAGTAATAATAGAAATAGACCTGCACGTGGTGGTGGTAATAACCGCAAAAAACCAAATGAAGTAAAAGAAGTTTCACGGAAAGAAGTCGATGATAAGATCCGGGCAACAATGGCTAGGATTTCTGGTCATGGTAAGAGTAAACGTCAGAAGATTCGTCGTGGAAACAGAGATATCAAGAGGGAGAAGCAGGAAATGGTTGAAATGGAGAAAGTAACTGGGAAGTTACAGCTCACAGAATTTGTTTCTGTTTCTGAATTTGCCAGTTTAATGGACGTTACTGCGATCGAAGTTATCAAAACTTGTATGAACGCAGGTGTCATTGTTTCTATCAACCAAAGACTAGATGCCGAAATCATCGAGCTTGTTGCTGGTGAATTTGGTCATGATGTAGAATTTATTTCTGCTGAAGATCAAATTACCGAAGAAGAAGAAATTCTTGATGATCCTAAAGACCTTGAACCAAGAGCTCCTATCGTTACTGTAATGGGTCACGTGGATCATGGTAAAACCTCTCTTTTAGATTACATTAGGGAAGCCAATGTAATTGATGGTGAAGCTGGGGGAATTACTCAGCACATTGGTGCTTATGAAGTTCTTTTCGGTAAAAACGAAAATAAAATTACGTTCTTAGATACTCCGGGTCACGAAGCCTTTACTGCGATGCGTGCCCGTGGAGCCAAAGTAACAGATGTTGCCATCATCATTATTTCTGCTGATGATGATATTATGCCTCAAACCAAAGAAGCCATCAGTCACGCACAGGCCGCTGGTGTTCCTATGGTTTTTGCCATTAATAAAATTGATAAAGATGGGTCTGACCCAGAAAGGATTAAGGCAGCTTTAGCAGCCATGAATTTACAAGTTGAAGACTGGGGTGGAAAATACCAATCTCAAGATATTTCAGCAAAACATGGTACCAATGTAGATAAGTTGCTAGAAAAAATTCTTCTAGAAGCTGAATTGTTGGAACTTAAAGCCAACCCAAATAGAAAGGCTGTAGGTACTGTGATTGAAGCATCACTTGATAAAGGTAGAGGTTATGTTACCAAAATATTAGTTCAAAATGGTTCTCTGAATATTGGTGACTCTATGGTCGCTGGAGAACACTCTGGTAAGGTGAAGGCGATGTTTAATGAGCATGGTAAAAAAGTAAAAACTGCCGGCCCTTCTACTCCTGTATTGATTCTTGGACTAAGTGGTGCTCCACAAGCTGGTGAAAAGTTTAAAGTCCTTGATTCTGAACAAGAAGTAAGACAGTTGGCTTCAAGTCGCGCCCAAATCAATCGGGAACAAGCGAACAGAGCTAGCAAGCGAGTTAGTTTGGATGAAATCGGTAGACGTTTGGCCTTAGGTACATTTAAAGAATTGAACCTTATTGTTAAAGGTGATGTGGATGGATCAATCGAAGCCCTTTCTGATTCCTTATTAAAACTTTCTATTGAAACTATACAGGTTAACGTAATCCATAAAGCGGTTGGTCAAATCATCGAATCTGATGTTCTATTGGCCTCTGCTTCTGATGCCATCGTTATTGGTTTCCAAGTTAGACCATCTCTCGGTGCTAGGAAATTGGCCGAAAGGGAAGGCGTACAAATCAAGACCTACTCCATTATCTATGAAGCCATCGAAGAAATTAAATCTGCGATCGAAGGAATGCTTGAACCAACCAAGGAAGAAAAGATTGTTGGTCAAGTCGAAATTAGAGAAATCTACAAAATTAGTAGGATCGGTACTATTGCTGGGTGTGTAGTCCAAGAAGGAAAATTCAGCAGGAAACTACACATCCGTGTTATTCGAGATGGTATCGTTATTTTCCCTATGAAAGAAGGTGCCATTGGAGAAATCAGTTCATTGAAACGCTTCAAAGATGATGTAAATGAAGTCAGAAATGGAATGGAATGTGGAGTCTCTGTCAAAAACTTTAATGATATGAAAGTTGGAGATGTAATTGAAGGATATGAAATCATTGAAGTCAAGCAAACTTTATAAAAACTTTGTTTTTCAATAAATAAAAAAGCGATTTCTAATCATTAGAAGTCGCTTTTTTTTATGCCAACAAGAATGCCCTGCCTATAATTCCAACGGCCCAGCTCCTACTTGATCTTTAATCCATTCTCCTTGCTCACAAAATTTGGATAACTCCGCACCTATAAATCCTTGGACTTTTTCTTGAAAAGAATGGGGATATAGTAAATGAAGATTAGGCCCAGCATCCAAACTAAAATAGACTGGAACATTTTCTTTTTCTCTAAAATCACGAACCATTTCGATTAAGAGTAGCGTATTCGGTCGCATTAAAGTAAAAGAAGGATTTGAAGTCATCATCAGCGCATGCAGTGTCATCGCTTCGTTCTCTGTTATATTCCCGAATGCTTCCAAATCACCCGTTTTTAAGGCCGACATCAAATCCCTAAACCTTGCCTTCGCTTGCTTATACCTATTTTCTGCATAAATATTCCCAACCATCAAACCATGTCCCATACGACTTGAAACTGATTTTTCGTTTTTATTGACGATCAATATATCATCATGATAGGTCTTGAAAATTTCGTGCAACTTATCCTTTGCTGGAATGGCATATAAATCGGAAGAATTTTCAGCTTCTAAACTATAGCCCCAAATTGCAGCAACATCATAAATGGATCGGCTCGCTGAACCAGAACCAAGTCGAGCGACAAAACTGGCTTTCCTTCTAAATTCCACATCGTTGGCTAAAGTCCCCAATAATCGGTGCTCCAAAGAACAAAGGCAAAGGGCCAGTGCACCCATACTTGAAGCAGATGAGGCAATCCCAGCTGAATGGGGAAAGGAATTATCAGAATGAATCGTTAAGTCCAGTTGTTTAAGAAATGGAAAGATGTCTGTGATGCTTTCCAAAAACTTTAAGACTTTACTTTTGAAGGCTTCATTTTTTTCATTTTTAAAATAAAATTCCAAGGCCATCCCTTCATCTGCACCAACCTTAGCCTTGTAGGATAAAGTGGTTTCCGTATAAGCGTTCTCTAAAGTAAAACTGATGGATGGATTTTGGGGAAGTTGGCGCCCATGTTTGCCCCAGTATTTTACTAAAGCCAAATTCGATGGACTCCGCCAAGCAATTTTACCTGGAACTACATCCGCTGAGATTATGGTAAGGTTCGGATTGGTGTAATCTAAATTTTCTTCCTTTTTCATATTATTTGAATCTTAACTTTGAAGTTGTTTAACGTTGGTATTCTAGACAAGCTCCTATCAAAAAAGGCTTAAAGTTAACAAACTTCAAGCCTTTCCTATATTCACACTCAGGTGATTTTATTACAATTGATATTTATTCATTCTCATTTTCTGGTGTATTTCCAGCTCCTGCATCACCATTTCCTTCAAATCTTGCGCGAATAGATTCCGGGTCTACCTCATGTGAAATGTCAAAATCATGTAAAACGGCGTCAAGAATGGGATCTTTACCCTGATTATAGCCCTCCTTAAGGCGATATCCGTAAAGTTTACTCATGTTATTCCAGTACATGGCCTGGAAAGTGCCTCTTAAATTCTTTAATAAGGAATAAAACGGCGTATCCAACTCTTTTTCGATCATTTTGACCAAAATTTTACCTTGAGTTTTGGATAATTTCTTCAAAGGAGTCTTAAATTCCTTCTTTAATTCCTTTTGTAATCTCTTAATGTGCTTCCGGCGCTTTCTTTTAGACATATTTTGGGTAACATATTCAGTTTCCCTAAATATCCTGATACCTTCTACAGCATAAGGATATACTTTCGCAGCATACTTTCTATACTTCCGATATCGCAATTCGTCTTCCCTACTTTCAAATGACCTTAAAGAAGAGACAGAAAACTCGTCTAAATCTGCGATCAAGATCGTGTCGTTATCCTCTGTAATTAAAGCCGTTACAATTTCGCCGTTGATTTTTAATTTCTCCCTGCGCTCAGCATTCTGTGCAATTAAGCTTGTTGTTATCAACAATAAGGAAAAAATTTGAACTATATGTTTCATAAATATTGGTTTTTCTTCTTCCCTAATATCAGGAAATCTAAGAATACTTCTCCCTTTTAACGTAAATGTAGTCAACTAGGTAACAACATTGAATCCTTTTAAATGATTTTTAACATATATATCGCCTAAATAACTACATCAACGTTCTTTTTCCATAAAGATAAGAATAGAAAAGCTGAAATATTTGTGCCATAGTATTCATGATGACGAACTTTCACTAATTATTGAAAAATAAATAATTACAATAACTTGAGTAGAAAAAAGTATATTTAATTGATTTTCAATTACTTACCCGCAATACTACAAACGATATATGGTAATATCACTCAAGAGCACCATATTTAATGTTAAATAAATTTTGATTTTGTTTAAC
>CALGJW010000280.1 GCA_937930025.1 uncultured Saprospiraceae bacterium
ATTATTTGGTGCACCGTTCACATTGTTCGAAGAAAGATTGATTAGATAATCGTTGCAAAAAAATGGGGCGTCTACGCAAGACTCCGGCAAATTATAATGCACGCTTTGTGCTTGAAGAACATTGCTAGAGAGCAATGAAATCCAGAGGACTGTTAGTATTAATAGTCTGGTCATAGGTCAGCAAGTTATTGGCAGATAATTTTTCCGGTTGAAACGGTAGCCCCTTCGTGAAGGAGTTGGAAAAAATAAATACCTGGTGAACGGTCTATGTGGCGATAACTGAAACGGCTATCTTGTATTTCTTGTTGGTGAATTATCCGACCCTGCAAGTCCATCAACTGGAAAGTTAAATTTCCTGCAGGCTTGTTTTTTAATTCGAAATAAATATGCTCTAAAAAAGGATTCGGATAATACGTTAAATCGGATATTGGTTCTTTGGGATTATTCTGACCATCCAGTATATCGATGATAAGATAATCAATTCCTATGGTATGATAGGTACGGTTCGTAATAATCGGACTGTTAAAATCAAAATAAATGCCCGCTTGGTTGAAAATCTGGGCTCCAGGCTGTAAAGAAGCCTTTGGGTAAATAGTAAACTTGGCGTATCCATGGGAGGCTGCTTCATTGGTTGTACTGTCCGGAAGCAAAATATTTTCAAATCGAATTTCTAACTGATTACCAGCTCCAAATGACCATCTAGCAGGATGCGATGTCGCCCCAAATTCTAAACTGGTTAAATCCAAATTTGAGCTAAGCGTGTCTTTGATCACCACGGTAAAAGCGGTATCTGTACCAGTATTTTGAAAACGAATTAAATATTCAATTTTATCTGTGACTTCTATGAAGTGATCATCTCTATATCCTAATGGAAAAGCTTGCTTGTCATTCGGATCGTATGATCCTACATTTTCTCTGCAATCAATGTCCACAAATGGATTGGCGTCGTTATAAGAATATTGTATGACATATCCCAAGCTAAATGGAAATGCTCCACAGCCTTCGATTGTAACCGATGGGTTGCTATTGCCAGGGTGACCCACTGCCTGTTCTAATTCCATTCTGATCATTCCGCCGGTTGAAGGAATTGTGATGACAGTATCTTCGCCAACTTCCAAATCCACTTCTCCTTGGCTAAACATAATGTGATCCTCAATGATGATATATGGTTGCGGCACGGAAGTATTGCCGCTGCCAATATTGGATATTGTAAATTGAATGGAATCTCCTAGGCAATTTGCATCCACTTCTAAACTGGATAGATCCCAATTGCTCGTCAAAGGATCGCAAATACTATCGGGGTAGGCATGTGCCTCTATACAATGTGTTTGTCCCAGAACCGCATCACAACTAACAGTAACATCTATTGAAAATTGAATGCAATCTAGGGCTGCTAAATTTCCTAAATCAAAAGTGTAAAGTTGACCTTGGTTACTTGTCCAAGGAAGAGAAGAACCATCAACAACTAGATCTGCATCAAATTCAATTTCAACAAAAGCATTATCAGCTACGAATGTTCCCTCGTTACAAATTTTTACTTGATAGGTATTTTGAAAACATCTTCTGAGTAATGGAGTTCCAAGGTCTACAGTTAGCAATGGACAATCTATGGCTGCTTGAATTCCATGACTTGTGAATATTGAATCTGTTGGCGTGTTTATATTTACAATTGTATTAAAGTTGCAAGGTGCCCAATAATCATTTGGAGGGAAAACGGAAATTTGGTAGGCGCCTGTGTCTAAAGAGAAGGAATAGTTGCCAAAGGAATCTGTTAATGTCCACCTTGTGAAGTCACCCTGCGCTTGTACTAACCATTCCCCTAAGTTTGGTTCTTGCTCGTTGGTGCAATTTTGATTTTCATCCCAAAATACATTTCCTTCCACTATGGCGGTGTTCCATACTCCATCAGTACTCGGGTGTAATAAGTATCCATCTTCATCTCCGTTTATAATTGGCGAAATATAACCTGCAGCATAGAGTAGGGAGTCCGAAATAACCTCAACGGCATTACCGACATGGTCATCAAGACTTTGTATGGATCTATCCCATAAAATATTTCCATTGGTATCCCACCTTTGTAATTTAAAGGCGAAAGGATTGCCATTTTTTTTCTCTGATCCTACAATAAAAATAGATCCGTCATCGGCTATAGACAAGCCTCTTCCATCTTGCAGGCCAAGTTCAGAATTTATCCAAAAATTTAAAGAGTCTCCAGTCAAGCTGGTTTCCATGAGAAAGATATCCTGATCATTCCCTTGGAATTCGTTTGCTAGCCCAGTGATCCAAATGGAACCATTGTACTCTTTCATCTCTCGCGGAGAAGTTGAAACTGCAGAACTAATAACAACTTCGTCGACCAAATTTCCATTCTGATCAGTAAACACTAGAAAAGCATTCACTCCATTTCCAAAACTTGCAGTATATCCAGTTAGAGCAAACAGTCCGTTTGAAAGTTGTAGGAGACTAGCACCTGCTTCGATCGAATTGCCACCGAAATATTGAATCCATTCAAATCCAGAATAGTCTGCATTCATTTCTGCGATGAAAGCATCTGGTACGGGAGATGTTCCAAGGGCATAGTCTCCACATACAATCAATTTACCGTCTGAAGTAAATAAACCATCAGTAATTAAATGGCTTGTAGGGAAGTTTTCATAGCTGGCAATTGTTTGGCCTGAAGGGTTTACTTCCCAAGCAACAGCTTCTCTATCTGGAGTTCCTGAATAATTTCCTAAGACAAATAAATTGTTGTTTGGGTTGATTAGAATTTTTAATGCTCCTGTTGAAAGTGTATCAAAGCTTTGGGTTTTTTCCCATACTAAATTTCCATTCGCATCAGATTTAGTTAACCATAGGTTCCTTTGCGTTGAAATTGAATCGATAGTGTATCCTGTTGAAAAAATAGATCCATCTGGACTTAAGAGGATATCCTGATATAAATTGACTGAATCATCTCCATGAAGAGACTCCCAATATTGAGCCTTACTTGTCAATGAAAAACAAGTCAGCAGTATGATAATATAGATGTAAGTTTTTTTCATTCTCTTGAAGTTAAAAGTAATCACGGCCAAAGCCTAACCTCGGCCAATGATTACTATCCTTTCTCCTGCATCACCTGACTGAAAATTTTTCTGCCTAATGATATTTTAAATATCGGGTTACCTTATTATGTATCCAATGACAATTATTGCCATTTATCGGTTGAAATAGTTAATAAATATTTGATAATTAATTATAAATCAATAAATTGTATTTTATATTTATCGGAAAAAATGGAGCAGTCTAAACTAAAAATTATCTTTGAATCTCTCTCAGACGATCAAATTCGCCGGTTTTCTAAGTATTTAGACTCACCAATCCACAATAAAAATGTGCAGGTCAGTGAATTGTTTGCTGTTTTGAAGCGTCAGCAAAAGCGGGTGAAACGAGATTATTCGAATGAATATCTTTTTGAAAAGGTCTTTTCGAAGGAAAAATATGAGGTTTCGAAGATCCATTATGTCAAATCATACCTTAATAAGTGTCTAGAGGAATTTCTAGCTTGGGAGGAATATCAAGAAAGGGAGCAGTTGACAGAGTTTCATTTGTTGCGAGCATATGCGCATTTGGGCTTGGAGAAACCTTTTCGTCAAACGATAAACCGAGCTAAAAAGCAAATTGAAAAGGATCCATTGGCTAATGATCAAAGGCTTCGAGAATTATATCAGTTGAAATACGAAGAACATCATTTTGATATTCGAACACAAGGAAGGACTCAGGATTTTAAATTGCAAAGTTTAAATGATTCCTTAGAGCAAGCATTTTTTGCAGAGAAGTTGAAGATTGCTTGTGGAATGTTGAGTCATCAGTCTGTTGCAAAGAAAAAGTATGAGGCTGGTTTCATAGAACCGATTATATCTTATTTAAAGGATCATCCTTATTTGGAAATCCCTGGAATAGGATGCTATTACTATGGTTGGAAATCTTTGACTAATCCGCAAGATGATGTCGCTCCTGTAAAGTTAAAGGCATTGGTAAAGAAA
Source organism: uncultured Saprospiraceae bacterium (assembly GCA_937930025.1). GTDB lineage: Bacteria > Bacteroidota > Bacteroidia > Chitinophagales > Saprospiraceae > JABDJM01. The sequence goes on from CALGJW010000280.1 coordinate 4,023, forward strand.
AGTGCGGCTGCCTTTCCGTTGGATGAATTGCGAGATATTTATGTCCTAGCTATCAATACTTGTATCCGACAAATTAATCTAGGGAAAAAAGATTTCGTTTCAGAATCCTTTGATCTTTATAAATCGGGATTAGAACTTGGGTTGTTTTTACGTTCTGGGAAATTAAGCCCTTGGACTTATATCAATATTGCGGCAAGTGGACTCTTATTAAAGGAATTTGAATGGGTCTTTGATTTTATTTATAAATATAAATCCTTTTTGCCTGAAGTCCAGCAAGAAGGTTTTTTCAACTTTAATTTGGCCCGCTATTATTTTAGTAAAAAAGATTATCCATCAGCAATGCCATTGCTTGCATTGCAAGATTACCAAGATGTATTGACTCACCTTTCTGCAAAGACTATGCTTGCTAAGATGTATTTTGAACTGGATGAATTTGATGCGCTAGATACTTTACTTTCTTCTTTAAAAACTTATATCTATCGAAAAAAAGTGCTGGGCTATCATAAGGAGAATTATTTGGCGGTGATTAACTTTATGAATAAATTAACCAGTGTGGGTTCGGTAAGTCGGGTAGATCAAAATAAACTAAAGGACGAAATTTCAAGTTCTAGTGTTTCTGAAAAGGAATGGTTGTTAGAACAATTGGCATAAAAAAAGCCTTGGGGAAATTTCCCCAAGGCTTTTTTACTTCTAGATTTATTTTCTAATCACTTGACAAAACTGATCCCATGTATGATCGATTCAATCTTGCAATATTTGAAATAGAAATTTCTTTCGGACATTCCACCTCGCAAGCTCCAGTATTAGAACACATTCCAAATCCTTCATTGTCCATTTGTGCTACCATGGATTGAACGCGTTTTTCATGTTCAACTTTTCCTTGAGGCATCAAAGCTAAATGCGAAACTTTCGCAGCGGTAAACAACATAGCTGATCCGTTCGGGCAGGCAGCTACGCAAGCTCCGCATCCGATACAGGTTGCAGCATCGAAAGCTTCACCTGCAATATCCTTTTCAATTGGAATTGCATTACCATCTTGTGCTTGTCCAGTATTTACAGAAATATATCCTCCAGCTTGAATGATGGAATCAAAAGCAGTTCGATCAACCACCAAATCTTTAATGATCGGAAATGCACTTGCTCTCCATGGTTCTACCACTATAGTATCTCCATCTTTGAAGGCCCGCATATGTAATTGGCAAGTGGTCGTTCCTTGCTGAGGACCATGTGGTCTTCCGTCAATTACCAAGTTGCAAGTACCGCATATACCTTCACGGCAATCATGCTCAAAAGCCACTGGCTCCTTTCCTTGAGTAATCAAATCTTCGTTTAGAACATCTAACATTTCCAAAAAGGACATGTGCTCGCTCGCCTTTACTGGATAACTTTCTAAAGATCCTTTAGAGTCTGCTCCTTTTTGTCTCCACACTTTCAATGTCAAATTCATATCCTGGTGTTTTTATTAGCTTAATTAAATAGTGTAGGAATTCCTACTTGTACGATCTGGTTTTTAATTCAACGTTTTCAAAAATCAAATCTTCTTTGTGTACTTTAGGTTCGTTTTCATCCCATTCCCAAGCTGCCACATAAGTATAATCTTCATCATTTCTTTTTGCTTCTCCCTCTGGAGATTTATGCTCTTCGCGGAAATGACCACCGCAAGATTCTTCTCTGTCCAAAGCATCTAAAATCATGACCTCTCCCATTTCTAAAAAGTCAGCCACTCTTCCTGCTTTTTCAAGTTCGGTATTATATTCATTTTGAGAACCGGGGACAAAAACGTCCGACCAAAATTCTGCGCGCAATTCTCGAACAAGTTGTCGTGCTTTTTTGAGCCCTTCTGCGTTTCTAGCCATTCCGCAATATTCCCACATGATTTTTCCTAATCTTCTATGGAAGGATTCTACCGATTGTTTTCCTTTAATATTCATCAACTTATCTAGTTGATCCTGCGTGGCTTTTTCTGCTGCTACAAATTCAGGAGCGTCTGGAGATATTTTTTCTGTTCTGATTTCTCCAGAGAGGAATTGTCCTATAGTATATGGAATCACAAAATAGCCATCTGCCAAACCTTGCATTAAGGCGGAAGCTCCAAGTCTGTTTGCCCCGTGATCTGAAAAGTTAGCTTCTCCAAGTGCAAATAGTCCAGGGACATTTGTCTCTAGGTTATAGTCTACCCAAATTCCTCCCATGGTATAGTGAACCGCGGGATATATTTTCATTGGATTTTTATAAGGATCTTCGCCAGAGATTTTTTCATACATCTGGAAAAGGTTTCCATATTTTTCTGCTATGACTGCTACTCCTAATTCGTTTATTTTTTCTTTGGATGGATTGTCAATTCCTTGTGAGTGTGCTGCAGACTTTCCGTATCGTTCGAAAGCAGATTTGAAATCCAAAAACACTCCCTTTCCAGTAGCAACAATTCCGTGTCCTTTATCACATTCTACTTTTGCCGCACGAGAGGCTACATCTCTAGGAACTAAATTCCCGAAAGCAGGATAGCGACGTTCCAAATAATAATCGCGATCGGCTTCAGGAATATCTACTCCTTTTTTTGATCCATTTTGAATCGCTACTGCATCTTCTTTTTTCTTTGGCACCCATACACGCCCATCATTCCTAAGCGACTCCGACATCAATGTCAACTTAGATTGGTATTCTCCTGATTGAGGAATACAAGTTGGGTGAATTTGTGTGTAGCAAGGATTAGCCATTAATGCTCCTTTACGCACTGCTTTCCAAGCTGCAGTTACATTCGAGTTCATCGCATTGGTAGATAGGTAAAAAACATTACCGTATCCTCCAGTGGCTAACACGACACAATGTGCGGCAAAGCGTTCTAACTTTCCAGTTAAAAGATTTCGAGTAATAATTCCTCTGGCTTTGCCATCGATTTTCACCAAGTCTAACATCTCATGACGGTTGTACATTTGTACATTACCTAGAGAGATTTGACGAGAAAGAGATTGGTAAGCTCCGATCAATAATTGCTGACCAGTTTGACCTCTTGCATAAAAAGTTCTAGAGACTTGAACGCCACCAAAAGAACGATTGGCTAATAGTCCTCCATATTCTCTAGCGAAAGGAACTCCTTGCGCAACGGCTTGATCAATTATATTTCTACTGACCTCTGCTAATCTATGAACATTGGCTTCTCGAGAACGATAGTCCCCACCTTTTATAGTATCATAAAACAAACGATAAACTGAGTCACCATCGTTCTGATAATTTTTTGCTGCATTGATTCCACCTTGCGCGGCTATACTGTGCGCTCTTCTAGGACTGTCATGAAAAGTGAAGCACTTAACATTGTATCCTAATTCACCCATGGTGGCAGCAGCGGCAGCTCCAGCTAAACCAGACCCAACAACGATTACATCAATACGTCTTTTGTTGTTTGGGGCCACTAAGTTCATGGTAGAGCGATACTTCGTCCATTTATCCGCTAGTGGTCCTTCGGGAACTTTTGCATCTAACTTAATCATATCTCAATATTTTGAATTAGTGGTTATTTAAAGAAGAAAAAATAAATCGGAATTAATGCGAAACCTGCTGGAATCAAAATTGAATAAGCAGTTCCTAAAAACTTAATTGCCGGAGTATATTTTTTATGGTTTAAACCCATGGATTGAAACGCAGATTGAAATCCATGTGATAAGTGGAAAGCAATAACAACCATGCAAATCACATAGAAACATGCATACAATGGATTTTTGAATGCTTCCATTACTGGGACATACAAATTTTTAACTGCTAATCCATCATAGGTAACTGGTGGTAAATTACCATAGTGCATTTGAAACCAGAATTGCCACATGTGAATGAGAATAAAAACAAGAATCACTATTCCGAGCGGTCCCATGTTACGAGATGCCCAAGAAGCACTTGGTCCTTTTTTGGCTGCGTAGGTTGTTCCTTTTGCAGCTGCATTTTTTCTCCAAAGCAAAATGCCTTGGATGGCATGCAGCAGAATGAAAAAATAATTCCCATAAGAGATAATTTTAATCAAAGGATTATTCGTCATCGAATAAGCATAGAGATTAAAAGTTTCTCCCTGATCATCGATCAGCAATTGAAGGTTGCCCACTAGGTGAATCACCAAGAAAAGAATGAGAAATAAACCGGTTAAACTCATAATGAGTTTTCTTCCGATAGAGGAGGTTAAAAAGTTGATTACCCAATTCATACAAATCGTCTTGTTTGTGCGTATTCACAAAGCTATTTAATATGAGTGGGAAGGCCAAGAACGATAAGGGCATCGAGTTATTTAGAATTAGTCTAAAGAAATGGAGGTTTTATTGATTCTGGGTTTTTCGGGTGGTTGAAAGCTTAAGGATTGTAGGGATAAACTGACCGGCTATCTTAATTAAGACAACCTTTAGGATTATAATACTCCAATTTTCACCCTACAAACCCAATTATTTTTCCAGA
>CALGJW010000281.1 GCA_937930025.1 uncultured Saprospiraceae bacterium
TTGGCAGGCAGGTTGGTGAAATTCGTTGCTACCTATACGTGTTCTATCGTCCATTCGGCCTAGGGATGAGCTTTCTTATACCAAAGAACTGGAATTCAATGCTAATTAAAATATTGATCAACACTTGTGTGCTAAGGAAAGACCAAAGGTCGCCAGGTTGTCTTTGACGCAATTGTCAATTCCAATGAATTCAATTGTCTATGACGCAATTGCCTCCGGCGCAAAGTCGAAAATCGTGCTTTCAATTAATTCAATGATTGCTTCGCAATCTTAAGCAATTCTTAAACCCAAGACCAATCCCCATATACGTTCTATCGTCATTGCCGCGAAGCGAATTGAATTTCATTGCCGCGTAGCGAATTGCGCCCAAAGGCAATTGAAAAAACGCCCGGTTCCCTAAGTGAAAGAGCGATCCCCAAAGGGGGCGAGTGCGACAGCACTCGAAGCGATAGAAGCGCGAAAGCGCCGACATCCAAAACTCATTCGATCAAGGTTGACCTTATCCAAGCTCAATTTCTCTTACTACTTTCCATAAAGCAATCCGGCCATACTTCGCTCAACCCATCAATAGAATTCAAAAACTAACTCAAAAATAAAACCCAAAAGCTTTCCGAATCTCTGAAGTATTGATACTTTTGTCATGTGACCATATGGTAACATGTAAATTTCCATAATATGATATGGAAAGCTTTGGCGGACCCTACGAGAAGGACGATACTAAATCTGCTTCAAAACTCTCCCTTAACTACCGGTGAGATCTCTGAGCGGATAGATGACCTCTCACGCTATGCCGTTATGAAACACTTGGGGATCCTGGAGGATGCCGAATTGATCAATACTCGAAGAGAAGGGAAGTTTCGTTGGAATTATCTCAACGCTACTCCTATTCAAAAATCTTATGAGACTTGGTTAAAACAGCTAATTCAGATATCTCAGCAAAGCGATTCTTCTATAGGGACTGACAAGAAAACCATTATGACCGCGACTTTCAGCATCACGCAAAGCCTTCCATTCGAACCCAAGCGAGTATGGGAAGTGCTTACTGTTGAAACGAAAAGCTGGTGGCCACGGGAATTGCTATACTACAAAAAAGAATCTCTGCTTCAGCTCGAATTGGAGATTGGCGGAAGATTATTCGAGCGAAGTGGCCCCGAAGATGGATTTCTTTGGGCCCACATCATCGGATTTGAAAAAGAAAAGCAACTGCTACTAAAAGGACAGCTTATCCCAGCTCTGGGAGGTCCAGCGATCTCATTTATTAAGTTTGAATTAGTCAAATTGGCCAAAAATAGCAGCCAGTTAGATCTTTCCTGCACACTACTGGGGGAATTCAGCGAAAAGACTATTCAGACCCAACAGCAGAATTGGGAACGGCTCATCAAGAAAAATCTGTCGGAATACCTGGCCAAGTAGGTCAATTTTCTGCCTAAAGCCTTTAGATTGCTCGATTCTAGGGCTTATTTCCGTCAATAGAAATAATTCTCAAAATTGCTGAAAAACCTTTCAATACTATCGAAAAACCCATATCTTTGCACTCCAAAATAATAAAAGGACATGAAGAAGGAAATTCATCCATCAGATTATAGATTAGTAGTATTTAAAGATCTCTCTTGTGATGAGGCTTTTATCACTAGATCTTGCGCACCAACTCCAGATAAAATCACTTGGGAAGATGGCAAGGAATACCCTTTGGTGAAATTGGAGATTTCTTCGAAGTCACACCCATTCTTTACTGGAAAAATGAAATTTGTTGATACTGCAGGACGTATTGATAAATTCAATAAGAAATTTGCTAAAACTAAATTTGCAGGTAAAGAAAAATCTTAATGAAATAGTTATTTCGTTTTAAGAAAAGGTCCGGTTTTCATCGGGCCTTTTCTTATTTTTGACCTATGAGAAATGTCATCCTTTTTGATGATTCGGTCAGAGAAAACTTTTTGCCTTTAACCTATACCCGTCCGGTTGGAGAGCTACGCATTGGAATCCTCAGTATTCGCGAAAAATGGGAAAATTGGATGGAGGCGAAAGTCTCCTTTATTACTCAAGATTATCTCGCAGATAAGTACGCTATTAATATCGAGGAAGATAACTTTGTGATTAATGGATCTGTTCTACCCTCTTCCCAACTGGTCCGACTAATTCTTCAACTCGAACCTAATCAAGCTTTATTGGAAAATGGTGATCTTATCGCCACTAGACTTTCCCGTTCTCAGTTTCAGCATTTGATGGATGAAGAGGAATTGGAAGAATTAAACGGGTTCGAATTAGAAGACACCGAATACGTTCGAATTAAAAACTCCTGGGAAATATTTTCAAAAAATGGCGAAGCCTTAGAAGCCGATTTCAAATTAATTACCAAAGGACGTACCTCTCAACCATTAAGCGAGAGCAATCGAACACTTGGAGCGCATCCCATTTTTCTAGAGGAAGGAGCGAAAGTTGAATGTGCTATTTTGAATTCAACAAAAGGCCCAATTTACGTTGGGAAGGATGCTGAGATTATGGAAGGCAGTATCGTACGAGGACCTTTTGCCATGAATAATAATTCCATCCTAAAATTAGGCGCTAAAGTTTATGGTCCCACCACTTTAGGGCCCTATTGTAAAATGGGTGGTGAAATGAATAATGTGGTTGCCTTTGGATACACCAATAAGTCCCATGATGGTTATCTAGGAAATTCCGTTTTAGGAGAATGGTGTAATCTTGGAGCCGATTCCAATAACTCCAATTTGAAAAATAATTATGCCGACGTGAGGCTTTGGAATTATCCTTCTGAACGATTCTTAACCACTGGTTTAACTTTCTGTGGCTTAATCATGGGAGATCATAGCAAATGTGGAATAAACACTATGTTCAATACTGGAACCGTCGTTGGTGTTTTTGCAAATATTTTTGGAGCAGGATTTCCGCGGAATTTTGTCCCTTCGTTCGCTTGGGGAGGTTCTAGTGGCTATTCAACCTATAAATTTTCAAAGGCCATAGAAGTTGCTGAAAAAGTAATGTCTCGGAAAAATATTGAATTGGAGGAGATCGACAAATCTATCCTAGAAGCTGTTTTTGAATCTACCGCTTCCTTCCGCCGCTGGGATAAAATAACCATGGAATAAAATGTCTGATTCCATTCCTAGGTGGAAATATTGGTTAAGCTATCTTTATGATATCCATATCGAATCGAGAGAGAGCGAAATCAACGACTTTTTAAATTTGGTGCTCAGCAAAGGTAGGCTTCAATTATATACCGAAAACGCAATTTACTCTTTTGAAGATCTATACGATAATTTCTTTAGCACCTTCAAACAATTCAATTTTGATTTACTGCCTAAGGAAGCTGAAGTACTAATTCTTGGATATGGAATGGGCTCCATTCCAGTAATGTTGGAAAAAAAATTCCATCGCAAATATAACTTTACTGGTATCGAATTGGACGAGGAAATAATCGACTTGGCCAATAGATATATCATCCCAAAATTGTCCAGCCCGCATCAAATTATTTTTGGCGATGCCCAAAATTTTATTCAGATCACGGAAGAAAAATACGATCTCATCATAATAGATCTCTTCATAAATGATATTATCCCCACTCAATTTGAGAAGAAACCTTTCCTCGAACTTCTTCCAGATAGATTAAACGAAAATGGCGTTATTCTTTTCAATAGGCTAGCCAATGATAGTTTTACAAAAAAACAGGCGAAAATCTTTCTATCCGAAATCTTTAAACCTATCTTTAATAAAGCCGATCGATTGATCATTGATGACAATTGGATTATTTTTTCAGACAAGAGATTCATTCATTAAATTATGCTATATCTCCGTCTTAGGTTTTTACTTATTGGACTCTTCCTTGTGGTAGGTGTAGTTCTTTATGTTCAAATGGGAATTTGGGCCGCAGTACCTCCGCTTTCGGCAGCCTTGCTGATGATTGCCAGCTATTTTCTATTAGGAACTGTAGGTCCAGCATTTTCAAAACTTAAAAAAGGGAAAATTACCGAGGCCCAAAGTTTGATCGATTTAAATTATTTCCCGAATCTTTTATTAAAACGACATAAGGCTTACTACCACTTTGTAATCGGAATGCTTTCGCTACAACACAATCAACGCGAGCAAAGTAAGGAGCACTTTGAAAAAAGTTTGGAAATTGGACTAAGAAATGAAAATGACAAGGGGTTTGCCACACTGAATCTGGCACACATCAAATTTGTCGATGGAGACTATGCGCAGTCTCGGGAATATCTAAAGCGATGCAAGGAATTCCAGACAAATGATTTAATGTTGAATGAAAAAATCGAGGAGCTAGAAGTTGCACTATCAAAGCAATGAGATACTCCAAAGCTTATGTATTCCTAGCTTTTTGACAAATCAAGGACGACTAATTCTGCTAATCCATCAATTTCTAAGTACCTTTGCCTTCTAAAATAGCATAGAATGTTTACGATTAATATATACCTAAAGTTTGCTGGAATAGCCATTGGTTTCATTGCCGGAATTTTATTAACGGCACTATATGGATTTGGTTATGGATTCATCTTCTTATTTATTGGAATTGGTTTATTAGCTTCATTTATCCTTTTAGGTACAGTTCAAAGTACCGCCCAGCTTGTTCAGGCACAGGATTTTGACGCTGCTGAAAAGCGCCTAAACCTAACAATGAATCCCAAATTTTTGTATAAAACGAATAGAGCATTTTATTATATCATGAAAGGTACCTTGGCCATGAATCGCCAAGAAAATGATGAAGCGGAAGGATGGTTTAAACAGGCCGAGGAATTAGAATTACCTAGTGATAATGAGACGGCTATGGTCGCCTTGCAATTGGCTAGCCTACAAGCAAACAAAGGAAAATGGAATGCCGCTAAGATCTATCTTACAAGAATGAAAAAGCTTAAGGTGACTGAACCGATGCTAAAAGATCAGATTAAGCAGTTTGAAAAAGCTTTCACGAATAGAGGGCAAGCCAAGCATATGCAACAAGGAGGACAGACAAGAAGAAAAGGATTTAGAGGTTATCGCTAGGCCACTGAATAACCATTGTCCCATTCTTGATTAGGTGCAACAAAGCACAAGGCTCCTTTTTCATTTTCAGCCATCAAAATCATTCCTTTTGAAAGTACTCCACGGATTTTTCTAGGGGCAAGATTCACTAGCACCATCACTTGTTGGCCTACAATTTTCTCTGGCTCATAGAACTTTGCAATGCCAGAGACCAAGGTTCTTTTTTCAAAGCCTAAATCTATTTCAATCTTAAGTAGCTTATCTGCCTTTTCTATCTTTTCAGCAGAAAGAATAGTTCCTATCCTTAAATCCATTTTCATGAAATCGTCGTAGGAAATTTCATCCTTTACCGCTGGCTGTTTAGGTGCATTATCTGCCATGATTGATGCTAATTTTTCTTTTTGAGCATTTACGATTTCCATTCTGGACTGATCCTTTCTATCATCAATTTTCGCAAATAAAATAACTGGATCGCCCACAACATGACCAGGGGATATTAATTCCTTGGCTAACTTTTCATCCACTAAATCTCCGTTCTCTAACAAGGGCAAATTCAATAAACCTCGAATCTCATCTGCCACGAATGGCAAAAATGGCTTGGCATACATTGAGAGCAATGCCACTGTTTGTAAACTCAGATAAATGGAATCCTTGATAACTTGAGAGTCAGGTTCAGTTTTGAAAATTTTCCAAGGAGAAACATCTTGGAGTTTAGTATTCCCATGACTAGATAATTCAAGAAACGCTTTGATCGCATTTTTGAAATGATAGCCTTCTATTTCAGTTCCAATCTTCTGCGCCAATTCATTTAATTCTTCCACTTGTTCCAATGCTTCTGCACTTGGCTTAGGGCAAGCACCATCGTAATATTTATGCGTGAGCACAATTACCCGATTGATAAAATTCCCCAAATTATCCGCTAGGTCCTTATCATGAAAATCTACGAATTCGTCCCATTTAAAATCAGCATCCTTATTTTCCGGAAGATTCCGAATAAGTGCAAAGCGCAACGTATCTTCTTTATTTGGGAAGTCTTTAAATATTTCTAAATATTGATGCTGCTCTATTCCCCAACCTCTAGACTTAGAAAATTTCTGCCCTTCAAAATTTAGAAATTGATTCGCTGGCACATTCACTGGTAAATTATACTCACCATGCGCCTTCAACATTGCTGGAAAAACAATGCAGTGAAAAACAATATTGTCCTTTCCGATAAAATGAACTAAGGTTGAATCTTCAGATTGCCAATAGTCCTTCCAAGCATTCTCATCTTTACCTTGTTCTTTTAACCATTGCTTCGTTGAAGAGATATAGCCAATTGGGGCATCGAACCAAACATAAAGCACCTTACCTTTTCCGTCTTCCGTAGGAACAGGAATGCCCCAATTTAAATCTCGCGTAATGGCTCTAGACCGCAAGCCACTATCCAACCAGGATAAACATTGGCCAACGACATGCTTTTTCCATTTCGAGGGATCATGTAATTTTTTTCCATCTACTTCACCTTTAGTAATCCATTTTTTCAGCCAATCCTCATGTCGATCCAATCGGAAATACCAATGAGTAGTAGATTTCAAAATGGGCGTTTTCTCACTCAAAGTAGACACAGGATTGATCAACTCTGTTGGTGATAGATCTGAGCCACAATTTTCGCATTGATCCCCAAATGCTTCTTCATGTCCACATTTCGGACAAGTGCCTTTAATATATCTGTCTGCTAAGAACTGATCGAACTCCTTATCGTA
>CALGJW010000282.1 GCA_937930025.1 uncultured Saprospiraceae bacterium
CGGTTCACATACTGATAGTCGCGGAGAAGAGGATTTTAATTTTGAGCTGTCTTCTAGAAGAGCGAAATCAGCGGTAGATTATATCATTGCCTTTAGTGATATTGATCGTAATCGCGTTCGGAATTTTGGTTATGGAGAAACGCAATTGGTCAACAAATGTTCCAATGGCGTTTCTTGTTCAGAAGAAGAACATGCTAAGAACCGTAGAACAGAATTAAAAGTAGTTGGTTTATTGGATATCGATCCATTTAAAGATAAATCACTGGAGGACATTATCGATGAAGAGAAATTTGAAAAGATGTTAGCGGAATTACAAAACCAAGAACAGGTTGTAATTCAGGCCGGAGATGAATTGCCAGAAGAATTAAAAAAATCAATTGAAGGCAAAGAAGAAGATGTAGCAAAAGCGGAGGTTGGAAAAGAAATAGCAGCCGAAACAAATATGTCAAAACCTAAAGTAGAAACTAAGGCCCAAGACATTCCAGAACCAGTAAAGGAAGTAGTCACTGAGATTATTGAGGTTGAGCCCGAAGTGAAAGTGCCAACTAAAATAATTGAAGAAAAGGTAGCAGAAGTTGAAACAGAGATTGAACAAATATCAGAGCAAACAACTACAATAGAACAAACAACAGAGAAGGTTTCTCAAGTTATTACTGAAAATGAAGTTGTCACTGAAGTAGAAGAAATAATAGCGGAAAAAGTAGAGGAAGAAGTAAAAGAAGTTGTTCCACCCAAGTCAAGAATTTCTTCTATTTCCACAGGCGGAGTTGCAAGTAATGGTGGTGGTCAAATTTTCACTGAAACAGCCATAAACACGCCAACATCTTCAAGAAGGGCCATGTATTTACCAGAAGGATATTCAGGCTATAGGATTGAATTTATTACTTCTCCTTACGAACTTCCTGGGAGCCATGAGGTCTTTCAAAGGCATGGTAGAATAACTATGGACCAAACTAAAGATGGGTCCTACAGCTACATGCTTGGAGATTTTCAAGAAGAAAAAGACGCAGCAGATTTTCTTAAAAATATATTGATTCCGCAATATCCAAGTGCGAAGGTGATCTATTATAAAAAAGGAAATAGAACGAATGGGTGATTTACCGGAAGCAGGACTGTATTTAAAAACTGCTGGACAAAAAACCTTCTACGCACATCATTGGTCAATCAATAATCCAAAGGCTTGTTTGCTTCTAGTTCACGGTTTTGCAGAACACACTCATCGTTTCGAACATGTTTATTCAAAACTTAATTCCGCTGGAATAGCCTGTCTGGGGATTGACCTCTTTGGACATGGAAGAACAGAAGGCCTAAAAGGCCATGTAGATAACTTCGATTTATTTCTAGATCAATTAGATTCTGCCTTGCTTCATCTCAAAGAAAAATACACAGATGTTCCAATAGTGCTATACGGACACAGCATGGGAGCAAACATCACATTGAATTATATCTTTAAGAGAAGTCCAGCAATAGCAGGAGCCATTTCTACAGGGACTTGGATTGACTTAGCAAAGCCCGCTCCAGCTTTAAAAGTCTGGGTTGGAAAAATGTTGAGAAATATTCTTCCAAAGATGACGCAGGAAACAGAGCTCAATGCTCATTTGTTAAGTACAGATACGACTGTAGGCGATGCTTACATTGCTGATCCTTTGGTGCAAACTAAAATGTCAAATGCCATGGGAATTGATATTTTAGAAGCGGCCACCTATCTTAGAAATTACTCCGGAAAATTTACTTTTCCTATGCTTTTGATGCACGGGGGGGAAGATCAAATCACAAGTCCAACTGGAACGGTAGCGTTATCCAAAAGATTAGAAGGTGATTTGACTTTGAAAATATGGGAAGGTATGTATCATGAAATTCATAATGAAAAAGAAAAAGAAAAAGTAATAGAATTTACAATCAATTGGATAGAAGAAAATATCTTTAGAGCAAAATAAAAATAGGAAAATGACATCAAAAGAATTTATCAATGGCTTGCCGGAAAAAGTAAGTGGAGATGTGCTGGAGGGTTTAGCAACTTTATTTCATTTTGACTTGACTGGAGAGGGTGGAGGACAATTTACCATCGAAGTTTGCGACAACCAGTTAACTGTCAATGAGGGTTTGACGGGTGAACCAAAATGTATTATCAATGCTAAAAGCAATGACTTCGTTGATGTTGTTACAGGAAAATCTAATCCTATGATGGCCGTATTAATGGGAAAAATTAAAATTTCTAATCAAGGAGAGATGATCAAATATGCCAAAATTTTTGGTTTGATGTAGCTTTTATTCTACTGATTTCATTTTTAAATTAAGCACGTAAGATTCCAATTCAGCTAGGCCTGAATTACCCTTTTTCTATTGAAAATTGGTCTATTTTCCGACTTCAAACAATCCTGGCATTTTGCACATGGGAATGGTGATTGCTGCCTGCTAGACTACCTTCCTACATATAATTTTCATTTTCCACGAATTCGGGGTGCAAACTGCCAAAAAGGGCATGATATTTTCATAATTATAATATGTATTGCTAAGGCTTAAATCAGCTTGTGATTTTGGCCAAGATTCGTCACCATTTGCTAATCGTAAATGACCGTTATCTCAGCAATACCTACCGTTGCCTAGAACAACTAGACCGCGGTATAATTATTGGACCTTCATTCTATATTCTTTAGCTACTCTTGAAGTGGAGAAAATAGATTGGCAAAACAAACTTTGAGGAAATCACCCCCTAATGGCTAAGAAATTTCCATTTTATAAGCAGTTGGATCAGATGGACTGTGGTGCTACCTGTCTTCGCATGATTGCGAAGTTCTATGGTCGTCACTACACATTGCCCCATTTGAGAGAATTATGCTTCCTTGATCGGGAAGGGGTTTCTCTTTTAGGTATTTCCGATGCCGCAGAAGCCATTGGGATGCATAGTCTTGGAGTTCGAATGGGCTATGATCGACTCACAGAAGATATTCCTTTACCCTGTATTGCCCACTGGCGTCAAAATCATTTCATCGTTGTTCGTAAGGCTACTAAAAAATATGTGTGGATCGCAGATCCTGGTGCAGGGCTATTTAAAATTTCTAGGAAAGAATTTTTGGATGGTTGGGTGAGTAGCGAGGAAAATGGGGAAAAGCAAGGAATACTTTTATTGCTCGAGCCAACTCCTGAGTTTTTTGAAAAAGAAGGACAAAAAGTTGACAAAGGTGGTTTCGGTTATCTATGGTCTTATTTGAGAAAATATCAGTCCCTTATGACTCAGTTAATTCTGGGTTTACTTTTTGGGTCTGTGCTGCAATTGATTTTTCCTTTTTTAATGCAGCTGATTGTCGATACTGGGATTAAAAATCAAGACCAAAGTTTTGTACTGCTCATATTGCTAGCCCAAGGGATACTTTTCTTTAGTCAAACAGCCGTGGAATTTATACGCGGTTGGATACTCCTGCATATAGGAGTCAGGGTCAACATAAATCTAATATCAGATTTCCTCATCAAGATGATGAAACTCCCCGTTCGCTTTTTTGATACCAAAATGACCGGGGATTTACTCCAAAGGATTTACGATAATAAACGGGTAGAGACTTTCCTTTCTTCCACCACATTGATAACACTTTTTAGTCTTATCAATTTTGTCATTTTTGGGATAGTCCTAGGATATTATAACCCAACGATATTTTTAGTCTTTGCAGCAGCCACTGTTTTATACTTACTTTGGGTACTTATCTTTTTGAAAAAACGTCGAGAGCTGGATTACAAACGATTCGATCAAATGGCGGAAAATCAATCGAATCTAATTCAATTGATTGGCGGTATCAAAGAGATTAAACTGCATAATGCTGAAAAGCAAAAAAGATGGGCTTGGGAAAGAATTCAAGCCAAGTTGTTTCGTGTAAGTTTAGATTACCTGCGCGTCGATCAGATGCAGCGTTCCGGATCTACCTTTATCAATGAAGCAAAAAATATCATGATTTCATTCTTAGCGGCCAAGGCAGTTATCGATGGTCAAATGACTTTGGGTATGATGCTCGCGGTTCAATACATTATTGGACAATTGAATGCGCCAATTGAGCAACTCGTTCAGTTTATCCATTCCGCACAAGACGCAAAGATCAGTTTGGAAAGAATGAATGAAATCCATTCCAGAGAAAACGAAGAAGATGCTTCCACCAAGATTAATATTCTCCCCGAAAAGAAAGACTTGTATTTAGAGGACGTTGGATTTCAATATTCCGGACCTCATTCCCCTTGGGTATTAAAAGATATCTCCATGGAGATTCCAAGAGGAAAAACCACAGCCATAGTTGGAACTTCTGGTTCAGGAAAAACAACAATTCTGAAATTACTTTTGAACTTCTACGATCCTACTGAAGGTCGAGTGAAAATCGGAGATTTGAGCCTCACCAATTTGCAAAACAGAATGTGGCGAGCCAAAGTAGGGGTGGTCATGCAAGAAGGATATATCTTTTCAGAATCGATTGCAAAAAATATAGCGCTAGGCGATGAAGTGATAGACCGTAAAAAATTATTGCAAGCAGTAAAAGTGGCCAACTTTCAAGACTTTGTTGAATCCCTTCCATTAGGGTATAATACAAAAGTGGGATCAGACGGAATGGGTTTAAGCCAGGGTCAAAAACAAAGGATGCTTATTGCTCGAGCAGTTTATAAAGATCCTGAGTATATCTTCTTCGATGAGGCAACGAATGCACTTGATGCTTACAATGAGTTAGTCATCATGGAAAATTTAGAAGAATTTTTCAAAGGCAAAACCGTTGTAGTAGTTGCGCATAGATTGAGCACAGTAAAGAATGCAGATAATATAGTAGTATTAGAAAGGGGAGAATTAGTAGAACAAGGAAACCATAAAGAATTGACTGAAAGAAAAGGAGCTTATTATCATTTAGTAAAAAACCAACTTGAACTAGGATCATAGATATTGGAGGAACATGAAAAAATA
>CALGJW010000283.1 GCA_937930025.1 uncultured Saprospiraceae bacterium
CTTGGTGCTTCGTTTAGATTATTTCTCGTTTCAATTGTACTTCATACTTATGTAACCAGCCAACTCAATATTCCTTTTCCCGTTACTGTCATTATCACTATTGCCTTAATATGGACTTATACCTATCGAGCTGGAATTAAGACGATAGTTTGGACCGATGCCTTGCAAACCTTTGCTATTCTTACTGCTGTTGTACTAACAATCGGAGGAATCGGCCAAGCCTTGGAACTGTCAGTCCCCGATTTGATCAATTTGGTGAAAACCAGTGAATACTCCCAAGTATTTTTCTTTGAAGGAGGTTGGGCTGACCCTAATAATTTCTTTAAGCAATTCTTAGCTGGAATGTTTATCACCATTGTGATGACTGGATTGGATCAAGATATGATGCAAAAAAATCTTACTTGTAGGAGCCTTGAAGAAGCTCAAAAAAACATGTTTAGTTTTAGTATAGTATTGGTTTTTGCAAACGTCTTATTTCTATTCATGGGTGCTTTGCTTTATTTGTATTCTGCCAGAGTTGGATTGGCTATTCCTGAAACTTCAGATCAATTGTATCCTTCAATCGCATTGTTACATCTGAGTCCTTGGGTAGGTGCAATCTTCATTATTGGATTGATTGCTGCAGCTTATTCAAGTGCGGATTCAGCATTAACGTCCTTAACCACTTCATTTTGTGTTGACTTTTTAGGGTTTAAAGCAGATGATGTCAATGATGCTGGGCAAAAAACCACTCGCTTAAAAGTTCATGTAGGTTTTAGCATAGTGCTATTTTTGGTAATAACTGCTTTTTATTACATCAATAATAAGGCAGTAATTAACGGATTATTTACTGTTGCTAGCTATACCTACGGGCCTTTGCTAGGCCTTTTCGCTTTTGGGATTTTATCTAAAAATAGAAAACTAAAAATGGATTGGGTATTGTTTGTTTGCTTATTGGCACCGGTGATTACTTTTGTATTGAACTACTTTTCCGATATTCTTTTCTTCGGCTATAAATTTGGTTTTGAATTGTTGATCCTAAATGGGATCCTTACAGCTGTGGGTTTACTTCTAATTAGTTATTATCCAACAACATTGGAGGACTAGTACCTCATTTTTTCTTAATAATATTATTATTCACTTTTAGTAAAAAAAAGAGGCCCAATCTCTTTCGAAACTGCGCCGTCTGAATCTCTAATAGTGTAATTGGAACAAGCCATTGGCTTGCAAATGCAGGGTAAATATAGTATCCGCTTTATCAGCTTTTATTAGAGAATGAAGGAACGGTTCGTTTGGATTAGAAAACGGTAGGATTTGGTCAAAAAAAGTCAGCTGCCCATCACATATTGAGAACAGCTGAACTTACAAATGAGACAACTTAAAAATTCTTGATGTTCTTCGATGGATATATTGAAAGGACAGATTAGTTTTAGGAAAAACGATAGGTTTTTCTAGCTCTATTTCTTTTATCTGTGTAAAATTTGATGTGTATTTGATTCAGATATATGTTAAAAAACAAATATCAGACCAATTCAAAAAATTGGAAATAGGTTGATTACGAAAAGGTTTGTGTCCAAGGATCAGACTCTGGTGGTTGATTTTCTGCTAATCGTTCTGCGCGGGTTTTTTCGAATACATCTCGAGGTAGAAAATGCGTGGCTTCAGGGGAGACTTCTTTTTCCCAGGAAGGAACCTTACGTTCCTCATCCACCTCTATATGGTCTTTATAGAAAAAAGCAGAAAAAATACCCGCTAATGCACCGTAAAGGTGACTCTCCCAGCTAACTCCTTCCTTTGGTATCAAGCCTGCAAAGAATCCCTGGTAGAAGAACAGAATAACCAAGGCAAGTACAATAGACTTTAAATTTCTGCGAAAAATCCCACTCCAGAAAACAAAAGATACCATTCCGTAAACGACTCCTGATGCTCCAATATGATAATTATAGTCCGCAAAGGCCCAAACCGAAATACCAGTCATGAAATAAATCATCCACAAGGACTTACTTGCTACTCTAGGGTAGAAAAAATACATAATTAGACCCAAGGCATAAAATGGCATTATGTTGTGAAATAGATGTCCCCAATCTCCGTGAATAAAGGGTGCAAAAAAAATACCTGTCGTTCCCGATAAAAACCTGGGATATACACCCAATTGATGCAAGGAAAGCCCGCTTATCACTTTGAAAATATGTACCAAACACATCAGTCCAATCCAGATCGCTGGAATTATAAAGGGACGATATTTGTGTTGTTTTTCAGACATTTATCCAAGAATTTGCACCATTTCCAGCAAAGCTGGTTTTATTTTTTGGTGATGTTTAATGGCTTGAGAAAAAGGTGTTTTCACTACACACTGATTTATTAGTCCAATCATCACGCCAGTATCTCCGTTGATCAAAGATTTAACTGCTTCAATACCCATCTGGCTAGCGCGTACGCGCTCCATACAAGTAGGTCGACCTCCTCGTTGGATATGACCTAATACAGTTACTCGAATATCTGCCTCAGGAATTTTCTCTTGAACATATTTCGAAACATCGAATGCTCCTCCAGCGTCATCACCCTCAGCAACTATAACAATGTTCGCTGATTTTTTAGCCGTTCTATTCGTCACTAATTGGTCTACTAATTCATCAAGATTAGTGGTGTGCTCGGGAACTAAAACTGCCTCAGCTCCAGTGGCAATTGCACTTCGCAACGCGATAAATCCTGCATCCTTACCCATCACCTCTATAAAGAAAATTCTATTGTGGGCATTTGCGGTATCCTTAATGTTGTCAATGGCAGCCATGGCAGTATTAACAGCTGTATCATAACCAATAGTAAAATCAGTCCCTACAAGATCATTGTCAATTGTACCAGGTAAACCTACAAATGCGAATTCATGTTCAGAGGTAAAAACATTGGCACCGGTGAAAGTACCGTCGCCACCTATGGCCACTATTCCATCGATTCCTTCGGCTTTTAAATGCTTGGCGGCCAAGGATCTTCCTTCCTTAGTCATAAATCTTTTGGACCGCGCGGATTGTAAAAAAGTGCCTCCTTGTTGAATGATTCCAGAAACACTTCGCTTGTCAAGTGAAACGAAATCTCCATCAATCATTCCCTCATAACCTCTTTTAATTCCGACCACTTCTTTACCCATGTATAATGCTGTTCGTACCACTGCTCGGACACAAGCGTTCATTCCAGGGGCGTCACCACCCGAGGTAAATACTGCTATTTTATTCATAATGATTTTTTGAATTAAGGGTATCTTAGGAAATTATCTCTTGAATTGAAAATGGAAAAAATTGATTTTAGACGAAGCCCAACGAAGAAGCATAGCCATAGCTACCTGCCGGCCAACCAAATGAGCCATAAAAGGCAGGCGGGCGCGACTGAGGTAGAATGAAGCCTGCCTGCAGTTCCTTTGGGAAGGCAGGTATGAAATTAATTTTGCCATTTATAAAAATTTTAATTTTTAGTTCAAACAAGAATGCAATTACCTGAGGTGCCCTTAAAGGTATTTACGATAGACCTTTTTGATAAAGATGATTGCTTTCTTCCGCTTATCTTCTTCCGCCCATCCATATTTATCAGCTATTTGAGCTAAAACATATTTTGCATCATTAAAGTTTGAAAGGCGATTCAATCTTTCTAAAATGCCTTCAAAAAAGACCGCATCCTTTCCAAAAAGCTCATTAATTGAAAGCATTTTTTCATTAATCCCAAAGGCCTTAGTCAGGTCTGCAATTGGTTGAAGACTTAATCTATCAGAAAGATCAGAACCAATTTCGAATTCAAACAATTTAGCCACTTTTTTATCCAAACTAGGAATCACCGGATTGGATTTAGCCGCCAAAGGTTCTTCCGGGTTACTTTGTTCATAAATGGGCTCAGACGCCGGAATAACGGCTTCATGTAATTCTATTTCCTCTTCCTCTTCTACCACTACTGGATTGACTTTGGTACTTGCCCTAGGAATTTCCGGTTCAGCGGGAGGCGGTGGAGGAGGTGTTTCTTCTACAACAGGGGCAATAGAACTTTGTGTTCCATTTACGAGTTGCGGAGGTTTTCTTCTTTGGATAGGTTGAGGGATAACTTCTTTTTCATTTGAGAAACTATCATATAGCTGCTTGATATAAGCAAGCATTAAATCCTGCTCGAATTCATCAACCCTGTCATCTAAAGTCATTGTGTCATATAGTCGATTAATCTTTTGAAGGATTAGTTTTGCTTGTTTGATGTCCATTTTTAATTAAGTTGTTTATTCAAGGATCTTTGCTGGCTTAAAGGTAAACTATTGGTCGGATGATTAAAAATACCGATTTTGTGCCTTTCTAATGGCCAATGGCCCTATTAATTAGACACTATGGTGTTTTCGACCGATCAAAAACACTTTCACCTATATAACTGATGTTTTTAGAACCATATTTTAAGGGACAACGATCTGGATGGATCGAAGTAGTTTGTGGGTCTATGTTTTCTGGGAAAACAGAGGAATTGATTCGTAGACTAAAACGCGCAAAGATTGCTGGTCAAGAAGTTGAGATATTTAAGCCGGCCATTGATACCAGGTATGGGAAGGATAATGTCGTTTCTCATGATTCAAATAGTATTTCTTCTAGACCGGTACATACTAGTAAAGCGATATTAGAATTATCTGAAGATGTCAGCGTCGTTGGAATTGATGAGGCACAGTTTTTTGATGAGGGCCTTGTTGGCGTTTGTGAAGAATTGGCGAAGCGCGGAGTGCGCGTAATTGTGGCTGGTTTGGACATGGACTACTTAGGTAAGCCATTTGGTCCCATTCCCAATTTATTAGCAGTAGCAGAATATATTACTAAGGTACATGCCATTTGTTTGCATTGTGGAAATTTAGCCACCCACAGTTATCGATTAGTGGCAAACAAAGAAAAAGTAATGCTCGGTGAAAAAGATACCTATGAGGCGAGATGTAGATCTTGCTATGAGATGGGAAATATCTTGGACCTTAAACCAAAGCCGAAAGATCCTAGTAGCAATGATCAAACACTTTTTTAATTTTCAGTTTTAAAAAAATTGAAAAAAAAGAGCCGATGACAAAATCATCGGCTCTTTTTTTTCTTAGGACTTAAATAGCTCTATTCCACTATTACTTTCTCCATTCCAACCATTTGACCTTCTTGATTGAATAATTGAATTAGCTTAATGCCCTTAGTCAATTTACCCAAAGACATAGTCGAAAGATCACCGCTTTGTACGAATTCTATCTGCCCAAAAATATTAGAAACTTTTATTGTCTCAATATTCCAAGATGATGGAATCTCTATTTTTAAGTTGTCATTAGTTGGATTGGGATATAGCTTAAAGCTTTGAAGCGCTCTTTCATTTGTGGCGGATAATATTTGTTGAAAACCACCAAAGAAGATTCTAGTGCTGAAAAAAGCGGGTCCAAAACAGCCACCATGATTTACCCCAGCTCCTCCTACAATTTCGGCATCTGTGTCAGTGGAACCCATCAAGTCCATTTGCTCATTAGCAATTATTGAGTTTTCAAAAGGCACTTGATCATCTCCGGTACAATAGAACATCCGAGTTGGGGTAGTACATTTCCAATTATCCACATCTTGCTTTTGCAACGCAACCTTTAATGGATTATTAGGATTAGTTTCTAGATCCGTTATAAAAGCATCCTGAAACATTTTGATGGCAATTGAAGCACCTTCCAACTCTGTTAATTTAGCAATCAAGAAATCATTCATATCAAACAAATCCATTTGTTCGTTGAAGTATGCTTGAACCGAATCAACATATTCTGGTTTGAAAACATCATTCAAATCAGTATAAATATCGCCATACGCTGTTTGCATAGACAATACCACATTAGGCATATACGCTGGAAAAAAATAAATGCTTTCATCCAAGACGTTGTCGAGCATTACTCCAGAAATGGAATAAGGCCCTGACATAGGAGCTGCAGCTGTTACTGTAAATTCAGCAGAATATTCCTCTTCTATTAATTTCAACATAGACATGGCTCCATGACCACCTTGTGAATATCCAGTTATAAACAGTTGGTCATTTAACAAGTAGTTTTCTTGTTCAGCCAATTCTGCCAAAGCTCGAATCAGGTCGACTCCAGACTGACCTTCACTTCTTGCATGAACATAGGGATGAAACCCTCTGCCCGTTCCTAGGCCCGGGTAATCCGGCGCCACTGTGGTATATCCAAACCCTGCCATGCCAACAGCTACATTGGATTCTCCGTTTTGGTTGGAAGGAACATCATTTCGATTTCCGACCGTGCCATGCATATATGCAGCCCTTGGAAATAATTTAGAAGTATCAGAAGGAAAGCATATTAATCCGCTTAAAGTATCTAAATTTCCAAGTACATCTTGGGATTCATATTCCACACGATAGACTTCTGCTCCATAGGCAAAAGTAAAAGGGAAAATTGCTGCAAGCTCAGCGGGAGTATAACTGGCGACCTTTTGTGCTGTTACTAGGTTCTGAGCAATCATGGATTGCCAACCCAACAAAATAAGGAAAAGAGTAAAAATATTTTTCATGTTTACGCGATTTGTTGTTTTATGCAATATACAACAATTCGCAAATCACGTATTTCAGTAGGAATGGCCTTTAAAAGCTAAATGTCGCTCCTAAGTATATTCTTCTACCTAAAGTGAAAAAATCTGGGTTGATTAACCTCCAATTGTAAGCATTTAGATATCCAGCTTGACGATCTGGTTGGTCAGCCAAGTTAGTAACCCCATTTGCTCCTTGAGCACTTACTAAGAAGCCATCATCTGAAGGTGAACCTGTTGCCGGATAAACTTCAACAATATTATTTTTATCCAGAACATTTTGAATACGTACGTATACGTTCATTCCCAAGCCATTCTCTTCCTTAGTCAGCGGAATGTACTTATTCACTTTCAAGTGGATTACATTTTGCCATGGTAGTCTCAATCCATTGACCTGTCCAATTGTATTTGTTCCATCTAAAACTATTGGTTCTGACTTTCCGGTAAATGGCCGACCAGAAATGGCTGTCGTTTGAATATTTAAACCGGCATTTGCCAATATATCCTTTCCCCAAAGAACTGGACCATTATACTTTTTTCCTTGCTGGTATCTGAAATCAATGCTCGCTTGCAGCTGATGGCGTTCATCGTAATCCAGTGGATATAAAGTTCTGATATTTCCAGTTGAAGTTAAGCCTCTTTGGCTATTCACATCTGAGCCAGTGCCATCTGCAAAAAGTAAAGAGTAAGAAGTATTTAATTGAAAATTACCGATTCGCTTAGTGAAGAAAGAAAAGGAAAAGCCTTTTACTGTTCCAAAGTCTATATTGCTATAAGTAGTATACGCAGTTATAGGGGAGGGTAAATAAAGATAAGTTCTTTCTTGTATCAGATTTCTAAGTTCTTTGTAAAAAGAAGTCAATTTAATCGCCGCATTTTTTCCAACAGTTTGTTGATAACCTAATTGGTATTCTATTGTTCGCTGTGTTTTTAAATTTGCATTCGCCAATGGCTGGGATCTCTCAAAGTTGTAATAGTCCAAAGCAGAAACTTGAGAGACATTAATTCCCAATGCTTCAGGACGTTGAGTTAAGATATCGTAGTGTGCAAAGAAATTGGCAGACTTTGAAATTGGAAATGAAAAAGAAATTCTGGGTAAGAAATTCCATTCGGGTTTATAATCATCGAAAGAACCAGCTGGGTTGAAATCGTCATTGCGAATTTCATTGATATTATTGGAATAAAATTTCGGACTAACTACTTCTCCTCCGAATAATTGAGCACCAGAATTTAACGGCTCTCCTTCTTTATCGTACCATTGGTCTTTAAGCCGATAACCTTGAACGCTTTCACAAGTTTCACAACTAGTATAGACTTTAGCCTCCGGATGAATTCCTTCAGGAATGTCGATACCCTTTTCTTGGTAAAAATCCATGGCCGTCATAATAGGGTATAGGGAGTATGGATCCTTTAAGACTTTGCTATTCGCATCGTATCTATCGATTCGTAGACCTACATTGAAAAGGATATCTTCAAATCTAAACTTATCCTGCAGGTAGAAACCTAGATAATTGGGTTGCCAAGCTGCGACAGGCAATGTGCGTTGACCATTTTCATCTTTTTCTCTGAAAAAATCTTCAAAAGTGGTTTTTCGTTTTGAAATATTCCCAGTATAGTCATAACCCCAATAGCTTAAATCAAGGCTGTTGCCTCCATCGTTTAACTCATCTGGAGAAAATAAATTTAACGAAAGTTGATCTGGACGCATTCCATCAATATTGACGTATTCCTCTAAACCCATACCATTTAAGGCTCTGATGTTTTTATAGAAAGCATTGTTCGGTTGATCGTCAATGGTTACTGGATGGATGTCGACTAAGACTCCATTCACTTCTTGAGTGCCGATCACTTGCAAACTATCTATAGAGTTAAAATGATCGTTGGCCAATGAACGAGCCGTTTGCCAGATACCCTCTGGATCAATTCTATAGCCACGGTTTACGCGTTGTTCATATTGAAAACCAAGTTTTATCGCATGAATTCCGCCATTTTCATTA
>CALGJW010000284.1 GCA_937930025.1 uncultured Saprospiraceae bacterium
GCGTAAACTCATATGCGATAACGACAAACGTTAACTGGAATCGCATCTTAAGCGAATTGGCGATCATCTATGACGATAGATCGCGTCTTGACCTATACTATAACCCGTCGGTCAATTAACTTAGGACCTACCCGAAGGAGCTTCTAAGGGGTACG
Source organism: uncultured Saprospiraceae bacterium (assembly GCA_937930025.1). Taxonomy (GTDB): domain Bacteria; phylum Bacteroidota; class Bacteroidia; order Chitinophagales; family Saprospiraceae; genus JABDJM01. Next base: position 156 of record CALGJW010000284.1, read on the forward strand.
TCCAAAGTTTATCAACCGACTTAACCCAATGCTCAGTGACACACTTTCTGAAATCTCTCAGGAGCATTGACGGTGGCGCTATGTTGGGCGAATTTTAATTAAATTTAGCTGTTGGTAAATGCTTACCAATATAACCTATGATGACTCTATAATCCTTAATATAATAATATAGTCGAGTATCCCCTATTTTCATATGCCAATTGAAAACCAACTTCTCATCGTCTATACTAGTAAAAGTTCTTTGATCAAAATACTGTTGCATTGTAGGTTTCGACTCTGGGGAACAATCAAAGCCTAAATCACTCTTTATTTCTTTATATGATGGTAAATCATCAGTTTCTAAACATGATGAACTATACTCTTCTAGTTTTTTTAGCCGATCAATAATTGGATTAATATTTGGAAGACTATAGAAACGACCTTGACAATCGTTGATTTCTTTCACAAACTCAATATTACTAAACAAACTTTCTTTATTCTCCCAAAAAATCTGCTTTGAAAGTTGTTCAAATTGATACTTAACTTTATTATATGATGCCTTATCAAAAACAAGTCTTTCATCATCATCAATCAAACCTGCAAAATCGACTCCATAAAAAGCTCTTATAGAATTTGGAAATCGTTGATCTAGTTCTTCAAAAGAATTGATAGGAGACTGTAGGACACGTAATCGCTGAAGGATACCTGGCAATACATTGCGCATAAATTGCTTATTAGGCAATTTAGAAAACAGACATTCTGCTATTGACCCATTGATATTTTCAACTTGATAGAAATCGTTTGAATGATGTAAATTTTCAGTACCTCTTTTGTCATTCAGCAATTCACCTAGCAAAATCATTGAGCTTTGTAAGTCTTCCAGTGAGCACGTACCAAATGATGCGTTTAATAAACTAAAATCATGCATTTCGTGCCATTATCAATTTTTGAAAATCAATTTGAGATTGATCAAAAAAGCCAACAGGCCACTTGGACAATTCACCACCTTTAGTAACATAAATTGAGTCTACATCAGCAGTTACACTTTCACTATTTTTTGTAAAAAAGTTTATAACCAAATTAGTTGGCTCTATTTCGTTCATGGCAGCGGATATTTGAACACCGTTTAAAAAATGATCGCTATGCGTTTCCACTAAAATATTGATCCCTGCGCCACTCATTTTAGATATAAACTGTCCGATTTTTGATTGAGCACCAGGGTGTAAGTGAGCTTCGGGGTTTTCGACAATGACAGTAGAACTTGTTGTACAGACAAGACAAGTAACAATTATTGGAAGTACATAACTAATACCAAAACCTATATTCGTAGCTAAAACAGGGTCAGAAACAGTGAACTCATTTTCAATGACGATTTGTACTGTATTTGTATTTGGGCTAGACTCAGTATTTATTCTTGTCCCTGGCAATATAAAGTCTAACCACTGATTTGCTTGATAAAGTAATTGTGGATTTTTAGTATCCTTAAACCGCCTATTTTCATCAATCTTGAAAAGACCACTATCCATAGAGATTACCTGTGCAGTAAATTCACCATAGAATCCAGTGTTTGGAAATTCTTGAAAAACTCTATTTTGAATAATTCTGGGTCCGATTCTCTCTGCTGTTAGATAGTGAAACTCTTTACTAAAAATAGAATGATTTAACTCACCTAATTTTTCGATATCCTTCACAGTTAGAAATAATTGAGGTTCATACTCATTTGACTCAAATGTGACTTCGAAGTAGGCACTATCTTTTTGAATTTTGAAAATTATTTCATTTTCGCTTTGCTGCTTATTTATTAATGCTGAACTGTTACCTAATCTAAGACCATAAGAGCCATTTACAGGGACGCTTTTTTTCAAGACGCTTTTTTTACTCAAAGTGTAAATTCCCCTTTCAATATCGAAAGAACCAAATAGCCCAATCAAAGTTCTCAATAAAAGAAGAGCTTGAATTGCTGTGCTTTTGCCTCTACCATTTGCACCTGCAAAAATCGTTAGACCCTTAGTCTCGACTTCAACCTTAGTAAAACATTTAAAATTATTTATTTGTAGTTCCATTATATACTATTTTAATATTTCCAACGCCTTTCGAAAAGCAGCAATAACATTTGAACGTCCATTAGTTCCAAAAGTCATGGAATTAAAAAACTTTGAGTCATGTGTCATTTCTTTTGCCAACGGCAACGCTAAAGAGCCTTTCCTGTAATTTGCTCTAATTTCTTTTTGATCTATTGTTGCAAGCAAGACAGACCAGCTAACAAACAGCGCCTTATTAATTAGTTGCTTTCTAGCTTCAGGTTCTAGATGTTCAATAAAACACTTACGAAAGGCATAATCCCCAAATAAGAATTTTGCGTTATTCATAGCAGTTTCATAGAGTTTTTCATAATCAAAAAGATCGCTTCTTCTGTTTAATTCTTCAGTTTTTAAATCTAGTGTTGATGCCATACTGCCTGAATACCTTGAAAGAAAAGTCTCTTCGCTTGGATCAGTGTTCTTTAGGTAATCATAAAAAGTTATAAATCGTAAAGCCATTTCTTGCGCTTCCATCCTAGCATTCTTAATACTACCCAGAGTGGTTAGTTTAAAACTTTCATTATTTGCCATTGCATTTAGCAGCTCTCTTAGATGAGGTTTTGCCAAACAGTTTCTAATTTCTTGAGCATTAAGTGGCCTACCTCCGGTATTAATCCTACGAAAAATATCATATTTCACTTCTGCTGGTGAAGAGGGGTCAATAATATTTACTACTATTTGAGTCATATTAAACCATCTAAAATACCTTGCATCAATATCATTGTTAC
>CALGJW010000285.1 GCA_937930025.1 uncultured Saprospiraceae bacterium
CTAGGAGCTAGTGGAGGAGTGATGGCCATCGCTATGACCGCGGGAGTGGTTGCTCCAGATTATAGCGTGCGATTGATTCTGATTGGAGATGTAAAGATAAAATACATCGTCGGGGTCATGTTGCTTTTAGATCTAATCGGAATTGGAGGAAATATAAATACCGGAGGACATTTCGCACACTTAGGTGGAGCAGGATTTGGATGGTTCTTTGTTTATCAACTTAGGAATGGAACTGATTTGTCCGCGGGATTCAACCGTTTTTTCACAAAAGTCAAAAACTTGTTTAGAGGAAAAGTAGGTGGGGTGGAAGGTAGTTCTAGAGGAACCTTTAAATCCCGAAAAAGTAAAACGAAGTTTACCGTAATTCGCGGAACAGGATCTACCACCTCAGGAGAATCTTCAACGGACCTTAGTCATCAAGAAAAGTTGGACGCCATTTTGGAAAAAATCAAGCGAAAAGGATATGAGAGTTTGAGTGCGGAAGAAAAAGAATTTTTGTTTGATGCTAGTAAGCAATAGAGCTCCAGTAGTCCCTGGATTTAAATCCCAATGTATTGCGCCGATTTCAAAAAATATTAGTCTCTTTAAATATCCTTTGGGTAATACTTACTTTTTTAAGTTATCTGGCCCCATTCATCAATCCACAGTCGATTTGGCAATTTAATTTTATTGGTTTAGCCTATCCAAGTTTACTTATCGGTAACATAGGGTTTCTAATAATCTGGGGATTGGCCAGAAAAAAAATAGCTTTCCTTTCGTTGGTTTTTATTCTTTTAGGATGGAACCCGCTCACCCGCTTTTTGGGGGTCAATCTCTTTAGTACGAGCAGCGCAGAGCGTAGTTCGCTTTCAGTCATGACCTATAATATGCATAACCTGTCTGGTATTAAAGGAAAGAAAAAAGAAGCAAGTCAGAAAAAAACAATAGTTAAGGCTGCAAAACAATTTTTGATTGATCAAAAAGTTGATGTGCTCGCTTTACAAGAAATTTCAGCTCATGTTTTGAACCAAATACAGTCTGTCGATATACATCCCTATCGATTTGGCATTGAAAACAATCATAGCTTTATAGTCAGTGCTTTTCCTTTTGGTGAAAAAGGTGGAAAACAATTTGACAAGTCTGGCAATTCAATAATCTGGGCCGATATTAAAGCACCAACTGGAACAGTTAGAATGGTCAACATTCATTTGCAATCTAATCATGTAAGTCAACGCACAGATAAAGTGCTAGGAGAAATGCAGGAAGAATTTAATTGGAAAAATATTCGACCCATCCTAGCTACCGTAAAATATCGTACAACCCAAAGAGTAGATCAAGCAGGTTTTGTAAAAACCTTTATAGACAATTCACCTTTCCCGGTTATCCTCTGTGGAGATTTTAACGATACACCACAATCTTACATTTATCATTTGTTGAAAGGGGAAATGAAAGATGCCTTTGCAGTTGGGGGCTGGGGCATTGGGTCGACTTATGCGGGTAAGATTCCTGGGTTGAAGATTGATCATATTTTTTACCATACCTCTTTTGAGGCGGTAGACTGTGAAGTGGAGAAGGTGGATTTTTCAGATCATTATCCAGTCACTAGTAGGTTGGTTAAGAAGACACCCTAAAATTTAGTGTCCGTTTATGATTGGATAAAAACATACACTGGAACTCATTCCCCTTTTTTCCCGTTATAATGCACTTAACGGATTGAGTTTAACGCCTTTATATTTGAAAACGTAATTATTGTATTTTTGCCGCATGAAAATTGGAAAGCTACAACTACATAATAGTCTTACTCGTCAAAAGGAAACTTTTACCCCATTAGAAGAAGGATACATTGGCATGTATGTCTGTGGACCTACTGTATATTCTGATGTGCACCTCGGGAATTGTCGAACCTTCGTTAGTTTTGATATCATCTATCGCTATCTCAAATATTTGGGATACAAAGTGCGCTATGTAAGAAATATCACAGATGTTGGACACCTTCTGGATGACGGAGAGGATCGTATCTCAAAAGGAGCGCGTGCAGAAAAGTTGGAGCCAATGGAGGTAGTGCAAAAATATACCCTGGGTTTTCATGACATGATGCGCATTTTCAATACCGAACCTCCCAGCATTGAACCAAGAGCTTCTGGACATATTCTAGAGCAGATCCAGATGGTGGAGGATATATTGAAAAATGGTTGGGGCTACGAGAGCAATGGCTCTGTTTATTTCGACACTGTGAAATTCTCTAAGGAGAAAGATGTCTATGGGAAGTTGTCGGGCAGAATAGTGGAGGAGTTACTGGTAGAAACCAGAGAACTCAAAAAACAGGATGATAAAAGACATCCGGCTGATTTTGCCATTTGGATGAAAGCAGACGAAGAACATTTGATGCGTTGGAATTCTCCTTGGGGCGAAGGTTTCCCAGGATGGCACTTGGAATGTTCTGCTATGAGCACAAAATACCTCGGGAAGACCTTTGATATTCACGGAGGAGGAAATGACTTGAAGTTTCCACATCATGAAAATGAAGTCGCTCAAAATTATGGCGCTTGTGGCTGCCAACCAGCCAAATATTGGTTGCACACCAATATGCTTTTGATGAATGGCAAAAAGATGTCAAAGTCTGATGGCAATACGATTACCCCTGAAGGTTTATTTACAGGTGATTCGCCTCATGTAACCAAAGGGTATTCTCCTATGGTGGTTAAATTCTTTATGCTGCAAGCACATTACCGAAGCACGATGGATCTTACTGATGACGCCCTTCAAGCTGCAGAAAAAGGATACCGAAGATTGATGGAAGCCCAAAAGACTTTGGAAGGTTTTTCTGCCGATGGAACTGCTGGACAAGTTGACAAAGAGATTAATGAACTATTGGACCAAGCTTTCGAGCAAATGTCTGATGACTTTAATTGCCCAATGGCATTAGCTCGCTTATTCGAATTAGTAAATAAAATTAATGGATTGAGAGATGGCCATTTGCCGATGGCAGAATTAAGTGCAGCAACCTTAGATCGATTGAAAAAAGATTTTCATGCCTTTACGCATGACATTTTTGGATTGAAGGATGATGTGGCTGATGGAGAGGATGGGGAAAAAATGGATGGCCTTATGCAGTTGATTATTCAATTACGAAACAATGCCAGAGAAGCCAAAGATTGGCCAACCTCAGATAAGATTCGAGATACTTTAAAGGAATTAGAAATTCAATTGAAAGACGCAAAAGGAGTAACTACCTGGACAAAAGCATAGCATGAAATATTACCAGTTCTTTCTATTAGGAATTATTTTTTTACTCGGCGCTTGTACAAGTGATCCGACTCCTCCTGCGCCTCCAACTGATAACGTTAAGAAACCAGCAGTCAAGGTGCCTAAGTTTGAAAGAGATAACGCTTATTCATTAATAGAAAAGCAATTGGCATTTGGGCCTAGAGTTCCAGGAACAGATGCGCATAAGGCAGCTAGAGATTGGATGATCGAGGAGCTAGAAAATACAGGAGCGAAAGTAATTCCGCAAGATTTTACAGCCAAACATTATGATGGTCGAACATTGAATGGAACGAATGTTATCGCCTCTTTTAATCCAGAAAATCCGAAAAGAGTTTTGCTTGCAGCGCATTGGGATTCTCGCGAGGTAGCAGATAAGGATGCTGATCCAAAATTGAGAAAATTAGCTGTTCCAGGAGCAGATGATGGAGCGAGTGGGGTAGCTATACTTATGGAGATAGCCAATGTCATTAAAGCAAATCCTATAGATTTAGGAGTGGATATTATATTGTTAGATTTAGAAGACCAAGGAGATTCTGGTTCTGATAATATTAAGAACTGGTGCTTAGGCGCTCAACATTGGTCAAAAAATATGCACGTTTCCGGATACCGAGCGAAGTTTGGAATATTACTAGATATGGTCGGATCTGAAAATGCGCGATTTACCAAAGAAGAAGTTTCTCGAAAGTACGCAAAAAAGTATGTGGATAAAGTTTGGAACCTCTCTCAAAAAATGGGCTATGGTTTGTACTTCGTCAATGATGAGACACGACCATTGGTGGATGATCACTTGTTCATCAATCAATTGACAGGCATCCCGATGATGGATATTATCAATCGACCTGTTGGTTCACAATCGGGATTTGGGGAATACTGGCATACGCATCACGATGATATCTCTGTGATTGATAAGCGCACACTTAGAGCAGTTGGACAGACTTTATTGGCAGTCTTGTATAACGAGTCTACAGGGAGGTTTTAGGTGAAATTATTTTTTCCTTTGCAAACAAATTCTATATTTTGATCAGGATTTGTATAGGCTGAAGGCCTATGATTCCAAAACTTGGGGTGATACCCCAAGACCTGAAACAAGTGTGAAAGGCAGGCTGAAAGTCTGCGATTCCATCATCGGCAAAAGTACTTTCCTTCGTAATAAATTACATTCTATTCAATTATTAAACTTAAGATTCGGTAGTAAACAAGAAAAGATTTGGTGAGAAAATTTGTCAAATCAAGGCAAAATTTTTAAGAATAGCCAGCTATTGTTATAAATTTTAACGCAGAGTTGATGAATTTAATCGCTAAATACTTCTTGCACTTAAATCTAATATTTAAACTAACTGTAGAAATAAAATTTACTTGGGCAAAACAACAACAACACTTTAAGGTGTTGATAATTAATAACTTACAATGCAAATTGCAATTTAATTTTACTACCGAAACTTGAGTTATTAAACCTTCTATTTCCTCTTTAGCTGAGTGCCCACTACATTCTTTTGTAATGTGGGTGGAATCGCAACCCTACAGGCTGCCAAATGAGACGTCTGTTATCTTGGGGCGTTGCCCCAAGTTCTAGAATTTCAGCCCTTCAGGCTGATTTAGAATATTATTATTTAAAGTAGGTTAGACAATTGTGTGCTAGGGAAATGTTTAGTTAGACATGAGTTGGTAAAGCTATTGGTTGGTAAAACAATTTTTTCAAACTATCCTTCAGTCTCGCCTTCAGGTATTTTTCCCTAATTTTGGAACATGAAAATACCGGCCAAGCTCAGCAATTACATCGGTGGAAAATTTGTCGCTCCACATACCAAGCAATACTTCGACAATCCAAATCCCTCAACTGGGAAATTGCTGTGCAAAATTCCGGACTCGGACAAAAGAGATGTAGCCAAGGCCGTAGCTGCCGCCGAAAAAGCTTTTCCAGCTTGGTCTAAGTTATCCCCACCTAAGCGGTTCAAGATTTTAAATGACATCGCTGAAGGAATTCTGACGAACTTGGATGCATTAGCCAAAGCAGAAAGCATGGATTCCGGAAAACCCCTTTGGCTTTCTAAATCCGTAGACATCCCTCGCGCTCATCAAAATTTTCAATTTTTCGCTACTGCTCAAATGCAATTCTCAACCGGTGCCCATCACATGCGAGAAGAAGCGATTAATTATACTTTGCGACAACCGATAGGAGTGGTAGGATGTATCTCCCCGTGGAATTTACCACTCTATCTATTTACTTGGAAAATTGCGCCCGCGCTTGCTGTAGGAAATTGCGTGGTGGCCAAACCTTCAGAGATTACACCATGTACTGCTTATTTGTTAGGACAGATTTGTGAAAAAGCAGGATTACCTCCAGGGGTATTAAACATCATCCAAGGCAATGGACAGAATGCTGGACAAGCTATTGTGGAACATCCAAAAGTGAAAGCGATTTCCTTCACGGGTGGTACAGCCACAGGTGCTCGCATCGCAAGCTTGGCTGCTCCGAAGTTCAAAAAACTATCCTTAGAACTTGGAGGAAAAAACCCAAATATCATTTTTGCAGATTGTGATTTTAATAAAATGGTCAAAACCAGTGTTGGCTCTTCTTTCGGAAACAATGGGCAGATTTGTTTATGCGGTTCCAGAATTTATATTGAAGAAAAGATTTATGATAAATTCAAAAGAGCCTTTCTGAAACAAGTAAAAACACTTAAGGTTGGAGATCCGTTAAATGTCAAATCAAATTTAGGAGCCCTAAGTTCGGCTGGGCATTTAGAAAAAATCTTAAACCATATTGAAATTGCAAAGGAAGAAGGCGCGAAAGTTTTGACCGGAGGAAAGCAGATAAAACTTGGTGGAAAATTTTCAAAGGGAAGTTACATGGAGCCCACCGTTTTGGAAGGCTTGGATATCAATTGCAGAACTAACCAGGAAGAAATCTTTGGACCGGTGGTTACCTTGACGCCTTTTAAAACAGAAGCAGCCGCCTTAAAAATGGCCAATGGAACCAATTATGGACTATCTGCCACCATTTGGACTTCCGACTTAAATCGCGCACATCGAATGGCGGAAAAACTCGAGGCTGGAATCGTATGGGTGAATTGCTGGTTGAAAAGAGATCTCCGAACTCCATTTGGTGGTGTGAAAAATTCTGGTGTCGGCCGTGAAGGCGGATGGGAAGCGATGCGATTTTTTACGGAGGCGAAGAATGTTTGTGTGGCGTATGGGGAGTGATGTTTTTTTACTTACAGAAGGTTCATGAATTAATCTTTCGTTTAAAATGATTGCAATCGATTAAGCCATCATTCGATCAAACTAAATAATATTGAAAAGCGACCGTCATTAAAGGAGATGGTGTCTTGGCAGGATGGATTAATTACTTTTAAATTGAAAGTACCTTCGGCAATTTGATTTACTAAATCGAACTTTGTGAATTCATAATTATTTAAATAAGTGCTATCCCCCTTATATTTATAGCTTCCATTAGGTTCATTTAAGCACTCAGAATTGAAATTTACAAAATTTTCTGCGTCGCCCAATTCTAAATTGTAAGGAACATTTACTGCAAAGGAGTCCATTCCAAATATCATGTATTCTGAGTATTGATCATGTTCTCGGTTGGCAATAATTCCAAGAAATTCATTTTGTAAATTATATCTCGCCTCTATCTCATGAATTCCTGCAAAAGAAGCATCTGATCGTGACACCCAAGGTTCACCATTTGCGTAAGCCGCAACAAATTTATCTGAATCATTTATCCCAATACATGG
>CALGJW010000286.1 GCA_937930025.1 uncultured Saprospiraceae bacterium
TCAACAAATTCATATCCATCAGCAGCTTCGGCCGTAATTCTGATTGGAACATTCTCGTAGTAACTTCCGGTATACCCAAATGGAATTTCCATTTCTTTAGTATGGAGAAAAATATCGCCATTGGTGCTGGCATCATAATTAAAGCTTAGCTGGTATCGATCGTCTAGATCAAAATGGCTTTCCATATGATCATAATAGTAAGCGGGCCTTTCTTCGAAGAAGGTTTTATATTTAGTAATTTTATTACTCCAATCCTCGTAATCTTCTGTGTAAATATTTTCGAAAGCATACTTTTCTACATGTCGTCCTATTTCGCTATCTATTTCCGCCGCGGAAGCATCAATAAATTCATGAGCTCTTTCTACGTTAAGAATCAATTCCATGAAACTACAACTCCGCTGAATGTATTCATTTTTGAAATCCTCATTCATTAATAACTTTCTGAAAAACAAAGTTGCTTTTTGATCAAAGGGCCATCCGACCTGATTTGGATTGGTTACTTCACTTAATGTATTCCATGGGTAGCCATTAGTTGAATTAAAACTATATAAATTGGTAGTTGCATCTGTGTCCAAATACATGTACCGCCATTTGCCGCTTGTCTTTTTTTCTCTCCAAATTTGTAGGTTATTTGCAGGCCAATCACTACTGGCCATATAGACCATAGAAATCCAGTAATCCAAAAAACTTTGGATGTCGAATTGTGTTTGGAAATAATCGTAATTGGCAGGGATACTTAAGTCGTTTGACGAAACAAAGCTGTACAGATTTTGAAAATGAATATCGTCTCCTTCTTTAATGTCATGGGAAAGATTCGGACTTTTAATTAAATCTAATTCTTCTTCCTTTACATCAAAATGCGCATCAAAATATTCCCCTCCATATAAATCGCGGAAGTTCTGAATGCCCCAATATTCCCCATTGATGTAGACTAGAGTGGGGCGATAATTTTGATATTCTACCTCAGTGACTTCAGCTAGCATTCTTTGGTTAGTTCCATCGCGAAGCATAGTGGCACGATAATCTTGCCCACTACTTCTCAATCTCAAGCGATCGTATTTTTTGAAATCACGATTTGGGAAAAGTTTATAGTCAATATTATTTGAGCCATATTGATTATTTCTTAAATAAAAATTCAAACTTTTTAGTGCATATCTTCTAGAACAATTTCCAGAAATTTTCATTCCAGCATCTACTGAAAACGCGGCATCTCCATCAGTTTCAAAAAAGGTCAAGTTCGCTGGACGTTCCCAATCTTGCCAAAAGTTAGCTGGCATACCTTGGCTGCAAAAACCAACCTCAATTCCATTAGTTCCCACAGTGTAGATTCCGATTTCATCGTCAAATAAATTGTCAGGATCAGTTGTGATCATTAAAACAGGTAGATCTGGACTAGCATCAAATAAGTAACTTCTTGTGGTTACTTGACTTGGAGCATGTCCAGCTTTAGTAGCTATCGCCCGAAGACTTTGTGTAGAGGATACAGCAATCGGGCCGGTATAAAGTTCTTGGTTTTCATCTGGAAGCGTTCCGTCAGTGGTGTAATAAATAGCAACATTGCCATCCTGGTGAGAAATAGCAACGGACTGGGTAGTCGAAAATACACCATTGTCTAGATCAATAGTTGGAGGTGCTAACCATTGGATAGAAGCATCGTTGACATCTTCTGGAGTAGAAGCTCCAAAAAGCACCCAATCGTTTGCCCCATCAGTAGATCGCCCAGCTGTAGATTTAAAAGGGATCATCCCGTAGCTGATAGAATCAATGACCACTAATTCATTGTTTAAAACTTGAGATAGAGAAATGGTTTCTCCATCACCACTCAATTTAAAATCAGCATGTCTTCCACCCGCTTCTGTATTTTCATCTGCAAAAAATAATAGATGACCTTTAGCCGGAACAACCTCATTGGTTGCAATTTGCCATTTAGATAGTTCATCTGCTTTATCACTTAAGTAGAGTCCTCCAATACTTACATCAAAATCATTGTCATTGTAAATTTCAATCCAGTCGGTAAACTTTCCGTTATCCGCTGCGAAGTCTGTACCATTGGCAGCGACTTCATTTATATAGAGACCTGTAATTGGAGTTGTCGGAATTGGAACCTCCATTTCAATGCTTATAGTTGGTACGAATCCAGAGGTGTAGTTGTGGGCCGATCGTACTCCAGTTCCGTTTATTATAAAGGCCATCGCATTTCCTTGCTCCCAGCTGGATTGATCTATAATTTCTTGAATAAGGGGTGCCAAGTTCGGCGTTTTTTCATCCGGACCTTTGAAATCTTTTACTTCCCAATCTTCAGGTTCCCAGACTACTTCGGATTGAGTGAGTGTTCTGTCAGAAATATTTCCGTTAACGTCTAGGAACGGATTTGCATCTCCCGTTTTATGACCGCGGATTATTAATTCGCAATAACCATCTGTTACTTTTCTAGCTGTGAATTGAATATTGGCATTGGTGATCGTGGCCCCAATTGGAATTTGTAAATCTCTAAATCGAATTCCAATTTTTTGATTAGACCAACTTTGGGTCATCTTCATCCCCCAGCCGCTGAGTTCCATTGACTGATCTGAAACACCATATTCGACAGCATCATCTTCTACATATTGTACTTCGGAATTTATTGTTGTAGTAAAAGTAGGTGTGGTAGAAACAGTTTCATTAGACAAACCTGGAGTAGGACTTGTGAAAATTTGAAAATCAGTTCCGCCATCAACTTTTCGACCATAGGAAATGTTTTCGCTTTGCGAACCAAAATTAAAAAGGTCGACAAGGGTAGTACCATCTGAGTGATATAGGCTGAGTTCTTCTCCACTTGCACCCAGTTTTAAATTAATATGAAGCGGTCCATCTGAGATATCTTTGTCAGCCCATAAGATTAAAAAGCCACCTGCAGGAATGGTAGTTACGGCCGGGGCATTTGTTGGGATTTGCCAAAGCAAAGGTTCCACAGGATCATCCGAGATGTAATAACCGCCTAAATCTACGGTTTGATTTGATCCGTTATAAATTTCTATCCAATCCTCAAAGTCTCCGGATTCATCCGAAATAGAGTTGGAATTATCGGCGAGTATTTCGTTAATAGATAGTTGGGAAAAAAGGGATGGGCTCAAAAAGAAAGTAAGAATACTTAGGAAAAACCCAGGAGTAAGCGTTTTCATAAAGTTGGCTTTTAATAAATTAATAGACGGTCAACACATATTGGGATAATTTATATACGATAAAGTAAAACAGAAGTTCAAAATTGGATCGAACAAGAAAGGGACTACCTGATGTCCCCTAAAGCACATTTATTAATGTTTCGTTTTTTATGTTAATTTTTACTTGCCAACCGTTGAAGTATTAAATTTTATTGGAAAGACTATATAAAATTGTTTAGTAACGAACCACCCAAATACAAAAGGGGAACCAACTTCAAGTTGATTCCCCTTTTTTGCTGCAATATTATCTACCTTAATAATTACCGCCTACGATTATTTTGGCATATCGCCACTTGCTATTCGCTACTTCCATTTGAATAAAATACAATCCATCTTCCCAGTCTATTACATCTAGGGTAAATATTTCTCCGGGATCCGGAAGGCTAGTGAATCTTATTTTTTCTTTACCCTGACCATAAAGCACACTTATCCTATTTACATTTACATCCTCAGGCATTTTGATATTTACAATATCTCTTGCCGGTACTGGCCAAACGGGAATTTGAATGTCAGCAGTTTTTCGATCTAGAATACCATCTGCAAAGACCACAGTGTAATCTTCCACCTCCCCAAAAGGAATTAGTGCACAAGGTTCAGGGTACGAGCCTCTTTGCATAGCCACTCTCATTCTTGTTGCTACGCCATCAGTCAAGTTACTTGGAACAGACAAGGAGCCGCTAACACTTGCGAATTCAGTACCGTTTGGTGGAGCAGTAACAATGCCACTAAAAGCAATCTCGTCCGTTGTGAAAATTTGATCAGAATTATAATCAATCCATACGCGGAAGTATTCATCAAAAGTAGTCCAACTATATTCTGTGGTTAAAGTGATGTCATAGGTTCCGCCAATTTCAAGGCTGGTTACAATGTTTGTAAAATCTGTATAGGGTCGCTTTGAACTACTGTTGTCAATTTGATTCAATTGAACACCTGCAATCCATTCGTGCCAAGGGAAATCTCCCTCATTTTCACAATACCCCTGAGTAGGTATAATCGTTCCTTGGCAAGTACAACCATCTGCTAGATAAACATCATTATCAGTTGCGGGATTTCCATCATCACAAGAACTTCCTACATCCGCTGGGAGGTTGGGGTTATTGTCATCGCAATCATCTGCTTCGCAAACTCCGTCCCCATCGACATCTGTGCAAGGCTGTTCGCAATCATCAGGAATACCATTGTTGTTCACATCAATGTTGTCATCAAACCCAGGGCAAAGATCATCGTCATTGCAAACGCCATCGCCATCTTCATCAGGACAAGATTCGCAATCATCAGGAATGCCATTGTTGTTCACATCAATGTTATCATCAAACCCAGGGCAAAGATCATCGTCATTACAAACGCCATCATTGTCATCATCTTCAAAGTCTGGAGAATTTGGATCGCAGACCCCACTCATTGCTTGGAAAATTGGTGTCAGGGTGAAGTTAGAGGATCTGTTTAAAAAGATGGTGGCATCTGTTTCCCCGGTTTCTAACCATTCTACGAATTCGTATCCATCTGCTGCTTCTGCTGTAATTCTAATAGGAATATTATCATAATAGCTTCCTGTATAACCAAATGGAATTTCCATTTTTTTAGTGTGTAGAAAAACTTTACCATTTGTATTTGCATCGTAGTTGAAATTCAAATCATAACGGCCGTTGATATCAAAAAAGCTTTCCATGTGGTTGTAGTAGTAAGCTGGTCTTTCGTCAAAAAAGGTTTTGAAGTTATTGATGTTGCTACTCCAATCGCTATAATTCTCGAGGTAAGGATTGTCATAGGCATATTTTTCAACGTGTCTTCCTATTTCACTATTTATTTCTGCTGCTGATGCATCAATAAATTGATGCGCCCTTTCTGCATTTAAGATCAGTTCCATGAAACTACAACTCCGTTGAATGTATTCATTTTTAAAATCCTCATTCATCATCAATTTTCGCAGAAACAGCGTTGCTCTTTGGTCAAATGGCCAACCTTGTTGATTTGGATTGGTTACTTCATCCAAGGTATTCCATTGGAATCCATTGGTAGAATTGAAACCATAAATGCTTGTGGTAGCATCGGTATCCAAATACATGTAGCGCCATTTGCCTGTAGCTTTACGTTCTCTCCAAACTTGGAGGTTATTTGCAGGCCAATCACTACTGGCCATATATACCATAGAAATCCAATAGTCCAGGAAGCTCTCAATATCAAATTGTGTTTGGAAATATTCGTAATTGGAACGATCGCTCATGTCGTTTGATTCAACATAGTTGTACAGATTCTGATAATGAATATCGTCTCCCTCTTTTATGACATTCGCATTTCTTGGGCTCTTTATCATATCCAATTCATCTTCCTTTACATCAAAATGCGCATCAAAATATTCCCCTCCATACAGATCCCGGAAGTTTTGAATACCCCAATATTCACCATTAATGTAGACTAGAGTAGGGCGATAATTTTGGTATTCAACCTCCGTCACTTCTGCTAGCATTCTTTGGTTGGTTCCATCTCTCATCATCGTAGAACGATAATCCTGTCCACTACTTCTTAATCTTAATCGGTCGTATTTTTTGAAATCGCGATTTGGGAAAAGTTTGTAGTCAATATTATTAGAACCATATTGATTATTTCTCAAATAAAAATTCAAACTTTTAAGTTCGTATCTTCTTGAACAGTTTCCAGAAATTTTCATTCCTGCATCAACAGAAAAAGCGGCATCTCCATCCGTTTCGAAAAAAGTTAAATTAGCAGGTCGTTCCCAGTCTTGCCAAAAGTTGGCAGGAAAATTATTACTACAATTACCTACTTGAATACCATTGGTTCCAACTGTATAGATACCAATCTCATCGTCAAAAAGATTGTCAGGATCAGTCGTGATCATTAGTACTGGAAGGTCTGGGCTGGCATCGAACAAATAACTTCTCGTTGTAACTCGACTTGGAGCATGTCCACTTTTTGTAGCAATAGCTCTTACACTTTGCGTGGAGGAAACTGAAATTGGGCCTGTATAAAGTTGCTGGTTATCATCAGGAAGTGTTCCATCAGTGGTGTAATAAATATCAACGTTACTATCCACATGTGAAATAGTCACAGATTGGGTAGTTGAATATACACCGTTGTCCAAATCTATGGTTACTGGCTCCAGCCAATCTATCGATGCATCATTTGCTGCTTCTGGTGTTGGTTGTCCAAATAGCTCCCATCCACTTGCACCATCCGTTGGTCGACCTACAGTCGATTTAAAGGGAACCACCCCATAACTTATAGAATCAATAACAATAAATTCATTGTTAATTACCTGAGCTAGTGAAACAGTTTCGCCGTCATCACTAAGTTTAAAATTGGAATGTCTACCACCCGCTTCAGTTTTATCATCAGCAAAAAATAATAAATGTCCATTGGCAGGAACTACTTCATTGGTAGCAATTTGCCATTTAGCCAAATCATCTGGATCATCGCTCAAATAAAGTCCTCCGACACTAACGTCAAAATTGTTAGCATTATAAATTTCAATCCAGTCCGTAAACTTCCCATTGTCCGCCATGAAGTCCGTACCATTAGCAGCAATCTCGTTTATAAAAAGATTGCTTATTGGAGTAGTTGGAATTGGAACTTCCATTTCTATCGAAATACTTGGCGCAAAACCTGAAGTGAAATTATGTGAAGATCGCACTCCAGTTCCAGTAATTATGAAAGCTATGGCGTTACCTTGATTCCAGTTAGGCTGATCGATTATTTCCTGAATGACTGGAGCCAAATTTGGCGTTTCTTGTTCAGGCCCTTCAAAATCAGCAATGAGCCAATCTTCAGGTTCCCAAGTTACTTCAGATTGCGTGAGTTGCCGATTAGAAATATTTCCAGAAGAATTATTGAAAGCACTTGCATTGCCAGTTCTATGGCCTTGAATATTTAATTCACAAGTTCCAGTTGTTACTTTACGTGTAGTAAACTGAATAGTGGCATTGGTGATAGTAGCTCCCTCCGGAATTTGTAATTCTTTAAAACGAACACCAATTTTTTGATTGGACCAACTCTGGGTCATCTTCATTCCATAATTACTGAGTTCCATTGATTGATTAGAGACACCATATTCTATAGCATCATCTTCGACATTTTCAACTACCGAATTAATGGTGACTGTGTAGGTTGGAATAGGTGAGCTTGTTTCATTAGAAATTCCAGGAGTAGGGTTGGTGAAAATTTGAAAATCACTTCCTCCATCAGTACTTCTACCATATGAGATATCTTCACTTTGAGATCCAAAATCAAAAAGGTCAACGACCGTTGTACCATCAGAAGCATATAAAGAAAGTGATTCCCCTCCAGCTCCTAACTTTAAATCGATATGCAAAGGACCATCAGCAACATCTTTGTCTGCCCATAAGATTAAAAAACCTCCTGCTGCGATAGTAGTTTCAGAAGAAGCGTTAGTCGGAATTTGCCAAAGCAAGGGAACAGCGGGATCATCTGAAATATAATAGCCTCCGATGTCGACCGGTTGGTTTGTTCCATTGTATAATTCTATCCAATCTTCGAAGTCACCAGATTCATCTGAGATTGAACTCGCATTGTCAGCTAAGACTTCATTAATAGAAACTTGAGCTTGTAGAAATGGAAGGCAAATGACGGTATAAATACTTAGAAAAAGTAGACGATAATATCTAATCATTTGGATTTGGTTTTTAAGTAAGGTTGTTCAATGAGTAGTAAGTAAATCTCGAAAATGAATTACTAAAACAAATTCGAATTTTATTCCATACGTTCAAAAGTAATAAAAAATGGGACTAAATAATATTAGGAAATTGCTTTTTATTATTTGGAAAAAAAATGACTCTATTTTGTGAGATCAATTATTAGTTAAAATGAATTTTGGTTGAATTAATTATCAATTTTCTCTTTGCTGATTTCTTAACTTTAATTAAAGTTATTGCTGTGTTTGATATTTTACTCGCCTTTTGAATTCCTAAGTTTTTTAAAAGGAAGAGTAGTGAAATATTGCTATATTTGAACCTACCTACGCGCATCTTGCGCAAACCGATTTTAAAGAAAGCACTTACATATTAAATTTAATTATCATATGCTTTCTACGTCCCGCGTAGTAACTTTGGACTTATTGACCTTGGTTACTTTCCTTCTTACTTTTTCTTTTTCTTTTTGTACTTCTTTAAATGCACAATCTTGTAATGCAAACTTACTAGAGAATCCCGGCTTTGAATCCAATCTGGAAAATTGGGATACGAATGGGACAGGTTCGGTGGCCACTAGCTTAGATGCCAATAGCGGTAATCAATCGGTAGAAATTGAAGGGGATGGAAATAGAATTTACCAAACCTTGCCGGCGAATCAAGGACAAACATTTACCCTAAAAGCTAGCGTAAAAAAATTAGCCGCCAATGGAGATGCGAACATCGGCATTAAATTTTTGGATGGTGGGTATGGCCTATTGTCTTTTGAGTATGCCTTGATTGAAAACCCTTCTGATTTTATTTCAATCAATAACTTGACAGCAATGGCTCCGGCGCAAACCGCTTTTATTGAAGTCACAGCTTTCACAAATGCCGCTTCCTCCGCCATTCGAGTGGATGATTTTTGTTTAACAGTTGATGGTTCAGGAACTGGATTGAGACCAGACTTAACGGTCTCCAACTTACGGGGAGATTTCTTTATCAATGCTGGTGATCCATTTGACCTGACATTTGATTTAGGAAATATCGGAGAGCAAATCGCCTTTGGAGATTTGACCGTTGGCGTATTTATCTCAAATGATAATCAATGGGATCCTTCTGACTTTAAAGCAATTGAGGAAACTTATAGTAATGTTCCACTAGGAGGCACCACAGATCTAACTGCAGTTTTCACTACTCCTACAACCCTCGCTTCTGGTAATCATTATCTTTTTGTGGTAGCAGACATATATAATGAAATCAACGAATTAATTGAGAATAATAATAGCTCGTTTAGAATTTTGGAAGTTGGCGGCTTAGGGCCGGATCCCTGTGCAATTGAGATTACAGTTGTAGATGGAAGTATTGCATGCAACGACAATGGAACGCCAGATGATGAAACAGACGATACTTGGTCTTTTGGATTATTGCCTGTCAATACTTTAAACTCAAATGCCGCTGGCTGGCAATCCGAAATAAATGGTGTAAGTTATCAAGGCCAATACAACGAAATTGAATTAATTACTGGTTTGTCTATTGGTCAAGGAAATATAGACTTTGTAGTTCGAGATTCGGAAAATCCTGATTGCCAAAAAGAATTCCAAAATTTAACGCCGCCACTTTCTTGCTCAAATGGGACTCCACCTCCACCATGTTTGATAACAGCGGACTTAGTTGGTAATAGCATAAATTGCGATGACAATAATACACCTGATGATCCTGATGATGATCGTTGGTCTTTTTCCATACTAATCAATAATTCAAATCCCCTTGCAGCAGGTTGGGAAACAAATATAAATGGACAAAACATTCAAGGCGCTTATGGTAGTGCTAAATTGATTGATGGATTAGCAATCAGTCAAGGATCAGTTGATCTTGCTATACGA
>CALGJW010000287.1 GCA_937930025.1 uncultured Saprospiraceae bacterium
CCTTGGTGGCTTTATTGTTCATCCCTTTTTCACAAGCTGTAAAAGAACAAACAGAGCAAAGAGCTGAAATCACTGTAGATTTTAGAGATTTCAAGGCAGCTTCTGCCATGTCCGCAGCAGCAGCTGGGGAGGAGAAAGCAGAAGAGGAAGTGAAAAAGCCTGAGCCAGTTGTAGCACCGGCACCAGTAGTGGCACCTGAAGAAGTGAAAAATCCAGTACAATCTAGTGTTGTAGAAGATAAGCCAGCTCCGGTAAAGGCTACCACGAAGCCAAAGGTGAAAACCGTTCGAGTAGTAAAGACTCCTAAGAAACCTACGAAAATTACAAAAAAGCCAGTGAAGAGAACTCCTGCTAAAACCACAGGCAATAAAGGATCTGGTACGGTAGCCGCTCAAGGAAGTGGAACCAAGGGAAATACAATGACAGATGGTAAGGCAGACACTGGAAAACAAGGAATGGATTTCGAAGGTGATGCGCTATTTGCGAGAAAAGTGATCCGAAGAGCAGAGATAAAGCACCTTTCTCAAAAGGAAGGAACCATAGTAGTGAACCTTTGTGTAAATCAGGATGGAGGTGTGGTATACACTGAATTCAATAAGAAGGATTCTGATATCCATGATGGAAAATTAGTGGCAGACGCTTTGAAAGCGACGAAGAAATACCGTTTTGAGCCTGATTATACAGCCCCAGTAAAACAATGTGGAAAGTTGACCTATATCATTGACTTGAACTAAAGAACAAAATTAACCCAAGTTTTAATCCCAAGAACTTGACCATTCTCAAAAATGGAACCCGTGCAAGGCGGACTAGTCGAAAGACTGGTCCGTTTTTTTGATTTGTAAAAGCTCTTCTGAAAAATGAATTCCGGCGAGAAATAAATTTTAAAACTTCTACAGCCGAAAATATAAATTACAGCTTATTTTTAACGTCTCGATTCAAGAGACAATTAGCAATAGTTCCCTTAACGATTAAATCTCTGAATGATGAATTCTGGGGAATTTAGCAGTGTTAATGGGGACCTTTGAAGTGAATTATTTAATTTGCTGCAAAATTTTTACTTTAGCTTACGTAAAAATTCACCATTTTATAACTTTAAAACTCCCCTCATTACTATGAGTGATTTAAATGAAAAATTAGCCAAATTAAAAGTACAAGCCACTTCTCAACTCAACGAATGCGGTGTTACTAACATTGATGATGCTACGCTTGACAAACTAGTTGGCAATCTTAGACTAATTGTTGACAATAAAGATGCATTGCTAGTATCGGGTTCAGATGATTCTGAATTAGAAACAGTTCGCAAAAATTTCGTAGTGAAGAAGCTAGGAATTGATGACAAGGACAAAGGTGCCGCTGCTGTAAAAGCTGTTGCAGATAAGATGTCTGGTATTAGAATGAAAAATAGAGCTGCCTTTTACTATATGGTACAAAAAGAATTGAGCTAAAAACTTGATCAAAGGCTAAGCTAGATGCTAGTTTAGCCTTTTTTCTTTACAAGTTCTCGAATATACGCGATTCCACGGTCCAGATATTGTTTTTTCTCGTTCTCGTTGAGTTTAAATTCCTTTTCCTTCTTACGGTTAATACCAGCAAGGAGTATAATGCTGTAATTATCTTCCAATTTCCAGAAAATAAAGTCTCCGGCCTGTTGATGAATGAGCTCTTTCATGAAGGGTGAAGGTAAAGGAAATAAATAGAAAGGTACCATATCATCGATATAACAATCCATTTACTGCTGAAAATTTTCGATTTTTCCCAGATTTACAAGTTAATCTTTCAAATGCCTTAGGGGACAAGCACTATTTGTTTCCTAAATAATATTATCACCACGTTCTCTTTGAATTCTTTCCATTTTTTTTAGCTACACACTAAAAGGTAGAATCAGCAAAATAAATCACAATAAAAATGGGCAGCACCATTTATGGCGCTGCCCATTTTCTAATGGTCTTAGAAAGGATTATTATTCTATTACCACAAATAGCTTTCCATGTCGATTAGTATCAATCTTCAAAGAATAGGTTCCTGCTTGTAAGGTTGAAACATCTATTTGTGTAGCATTTTTAGAAAGCGCAATTGAATTTTCTTCAAACTGCAAAACTGGTCTTCCTAGTATATCACTGACCACTATTTTTGATTTACCGCTTGACGCGTAGAATTCTAAATTTAGTGCTCCGTTATTTACATGTATTGGATTCGGAAAGAGATCAATATTAGTAAACTTGGCACAATCAATAGAAAGTACTTCGATAGCACTGTATTCAATACTACCGTCTACATCTACCATTTTTAGTCGATAAAAGTTTTGTGCTTCTGCTAATCGATCTATATACTTATAGGTCTTAGCATGATTTCCTCCTTGTCCAACTATAAGATCAATATCTCTGAAAGTTAAACCATCATGCGATCTTTGAATTTGATAGTAGGCGAATTGTTCTTCACTAGCAGACTCCCAGGCTAACTCAGCGGTACATTCATTTTGCTTTACAGAGAAACTAATTAATTCCACTGGTAGCGGAGCTGCAAAATATCCGAAATTGTTTTGAGGATCATCCTCACCTCCAAACCCATTATAGAATAAGGCTTCTTCAAGATTATCTGTTGTTAGCGTATTTCCGACTGGAAGATCATTAGTATCTATGTCAAATAACAGATCAACATTAGATCCCACATTATAAGTCCAATTTCCATCTACATCGGTTTCAAGAGAATCCACTATTGGGTCTGTTCCAATATCAATAACTCCATCATTATTTAAATCTAAATAGACATAAATGGTAACGTTGGCTAATCCTGTTTCGAGCGGATCTTTTATTTGATCTTCATCAGCATCTTCGTATACAATTCCACTGGCCTGATTTGTTGAGATGGTATGGCAATCACAACTTTCATAATCCGAATTGAAATTGTAGGTGCCCACATAGTTAGCTTCAGCACTAATAGGATCAATATTGTAAATGGCATTACCATAAATATTGCTATTATTTCCAGTGGTTGCGGATAGAATACCTTGTGTTGTAAAAGACAATCCTTCCACATCTGTAATATAATTTCCGGAGGAATTTTTAATTGTATCTATTAAAGTTGCTACTCCTGTAGTCTTATCAATTTTGACTAAAAGGTCATATCCCACATTACCATTTGCTATTCCAAAAAGTTCTGTTGTTATTGGATTGAAAGCTATATCATCGATGTCATGAGGTAACATTTCTGCTGCATCTTTTATCACTCTATAATCAATTCCAGGACCGAAGGCATCAGTTACCAATAAACCAGTAGTGGTATCAATCTGTGCTAGCAAGTCCCAATTGGGAGCAGATCCTATTCTATGCGAAACCCACATGGTTCCATTAAAAGGATCCATGGTCATCCCATCAAGGTCAACAAAATCTATTAAGTTACCTGCTCCATCGTCTCCGATTCCTGCAGCGTTTGGCAAATCAGTAAAAACTCCGGTCATCCTATTCACTTTTCCTACCTGCCCTAAATGTGCTGCATAAAGTCTTCCACTTTTCACATCCATTGCTGTTGATTCCACCATATTGCGACCAGTCATCCCAACCAATAAATTTTCACCAGTCAATCTATTCATAATAGATAGTCCTGCATCGTTGTTTAAATCAGATAATCCATAGCAATAAACGTTCTCTCCATGAAAAGCAAAATTTACATTTGAAGCTCCAGTACTATTACCTGGGTAACTGTAAATCCCCGTTTCAGGTACAGAAATATTAGAAGTAGATTCAATACTATTTGTATCGAGAACGATCAGATAATCGCCTCCGGTTAATCCCATTGAATAATCAATATGTAAAGTAGGGCTCACTCCTACTCCATCAAAGGAAGAAAAATTTCTTTCCCCTGTGCCATATATCATTAAAGTAATTGCTGCCCCTCGGTCCCAATTGGCTTGCGAAACGAGTTCATTTATAATTGGCGCAAGGTTAACAGTATTGTAGTAATCACCACTAGTCCAATTAGTAGGTAGCCAAGGAATAGTAGCAGTAGTTGTTGTTCGTGCTGTGATATTATTAGCAACTGAATCAAAACTTTCCGAAGTTGAACTCAACTCTCCGGCAATAGTAAAACTCGAAAAGACAGTGGAGCTTTGATTTGCTCTTAAGCTGATCCATGCATTCGTTACTACAGCATCCTTAGGCATATCTGGATTCGCAAACCGCAATCCTGCAAGATAGGTATCGCCCCCTATATTAGAAATCTCAATATCAGCACTGTCAATATTGACTGTATTAACTCCTCCGATGAAGCATTCTTGTGCATCGTCAACAGAATTTAAAACTTCAGAACTAGTTGAAAAAGTTGTAGAATTATCCAAGCTTAATGTATAGTCACCGTACTGATCAGTTAATGCACTCCTTATGAAAATATCACCTGTATTCAACGTTCCACTTCCGTCAGAATCTTCATAGCCCAGTACATTGATCACTCCATGACCATAGTCTGTTCCATTTTGTATTCCGTCATCATTCTGATCAAGAAAAACATTTCCAGTAAAGGTGGCTTGAGAATTTGATTTAGTGCTTGTAAAGGATATTACAAACAATACGACTAGCAGTCGCAAAGGTCTAAATTTAGTCATTTCGGGCATCGCTTTTTATTGGTTCAATTTGGGTACAAGCAAGGAATCTTGAAAAGTATGGGAACAAAACAGATTCAATTCTTAATTGGTTACTAGACAAGCTTTATGCCGAATGAAAATTATATATTATTTCAAATTAATATACGGCCTATAAACAAAGGGAAATAAGTTTAAAATTAAATCATTCCCAAGCCTCAGTCAATCAGGTATTTACATCTAAAACTATAGATTATAACTCAAACAATATTTATAATTCTTTAATATGTATCTATATTTATAATCTATTAAAAATCTTTCCCTACCTTTTTACCATGAATAGAAAAACGTTTTTCAAAGGTCTCGCTTTAGGGACTATATCACTTCCTTTTATAATGCGTTCTTGTGGCGGAGATCCCACAGCTCAAAGTAATCTACAAAGCGCAAATACCGCATCTAGCAAAAAATATAAATGGAAAATGGTAACGACTTGGCCACCAAATTTTTCTGTATTAGGGGAAGGTGCAAAGTTGTTTTCTGATTGGGTAAAAAAAATGAGCGCTGGTCGATTAGAAATCGAAGTCTATGGCGGTGGAGAATTAGTACCTGCTTTAGATTGCTTTGATGCGGTCCGAAACAACGTCGCAGATTGTGCGAGTGGAGCCGCTTACTATTGGGCTGGAAAAGTACCTGCAGCTCAATTTTTCGCCTCCATTCCCTTCGGCATGAATGCCCAGCAATTAAATTCATGGTTGTATTGCGGAGGAGGTTTAGAACTTTGGGAAGAACTATATGCCCCGTATAACTTAATCCCAATGCCAGGCGGAAATACCGGAGTACAGATGGGGGGATGGTTCAATAAGGAAATAACCGAAGTCGCAGATCTAGAAGGATTAAAAATGCGAATGCCGGGCTTAGGGGGAAAAGTGCTAGCAAAAGCTGGAGGGACCGCTGTACTACTTCCTGGAGGAGAACTATACACTGGATTGGAACGAGGAATCATTGACGCTACTGAATGGATCGGTCCTTATCACGATTACAAAATGGGCTTTCATCAAATTGCGAAATATTATTATACCCCTGGATGGCATGAACCAGGAACCGCTCTCGAATTAATTTTCAACAAGAAGAAATTCGAAGCATTGCCGGAAGATTTACAAGAAATTGTAAGATGCGCTGCGGAAAGACTCAACCAATGGGTCCTTAATGAATTCGATGCGCAGAATGCAAAATATTTGGAGTTACTCAAGCAAGAATCTCAACTAGAAATTAGATCATTTCCTGATGATGTAATGCAAGAATTAAAAAAATACACAAGTGAAGTAATTGACGATTTAGCAAATTCCGATGCTATGAGTCGAAAAATTTATGATTCTTATAACTCATTTAAGACTAAGGGTAAGGCTTGGGCTGATTTGACTGAGCGGGCGTATTATGAGAAGGTAAGTATCTAGGGGGTCGCTGGGTTCTGGGTTCTGGGTTCTGGGGACGAATGGATTTTGAGTCGAATTTGTTTTGAGGGGGATAGGTTCTAGGTACGAATATATTTTGAGTCGTATGGGTTTTGAGGGGGCTAGGTTCTCGTCGCTAGGTTATAGGGACGAATATATTTTGAGTCGAATATATTTTGAGTCGAATTTGTTTTGAGGGGGATGGGGTTAGAATCGAATTTGTTTTGAAGTTTCGGAGTGAGTACACAATTCGCGAATCACATGCCCCAGAAGCTAGCGACCAGTACCTAGAAACTGGTTTCAGAAAACGAATGAATTTAGTATAAAATATTGTAGTCTTTAAATAAACTAATTTTCAACATGTCGGGATATCGTGAATTAAACATTTACAAAAAATCTTTTGAATTGGCAATTGCTATTCATAAAATGAGTTTAACGCTTCCAAAGCACGAATTGTATGAACAGGGAAGTCAAATAAGACGATCTTCGAAAAGCGTGAAAAGTAATATTGTTGAAGGATATGGTAGAAAAAGATACCCGAAAGATTACGTGAAATTTTTGGTCTATGCTCAATCTTCTTGCGATGAAACTATTGATCACTTGGAAACTATTAAAACTATTTACGACAAAATCGAGGTTTTAGAAATGATCGAAGAATATAACACACTAGGAAAAATGATCTTCAGATTTATTCAAGCAATCGAAGTAAGGAATTAAAAGTGGGTTCTGGGTTCTGGAAACAAATGGGGTTTTGACCAGAACCTAGCAACTCCTTCGCAATACATTCGAACCTAGAACCAAGCGACTAGACTCTAGCACCTCGCTCACCTACAATAACATCCTTCCACATGATCATTCACTAATCCCATCGCTTGCATAAAGGCGTAAGCCGTAGTCGGTCCCACAAATTTCCATCCACGTTTTTTCAAATCCTTACTTAACCTAATAGATGTTGGGGTTGTGGTAAATTGCGTTAAAGATTTATAATCCATTTTCTTAGGGCGTTCTAAAGCAGGTGGTTTAAATGTCCAAAAATATTCAGAAAGGGATCCGAATTCTTTGATTACTTCCTTTGCACGTTTTGCATTATTGATCGTTGCTTCAATTTTTTGGCGATGGCGAACGATACCAGCATCCTGCAATAATTTCTCTACATGGGTCTCATTAAATCGCGCAACCTTGTTGAAATCAAACCCTTTGAAAGCTTTTCGGAAATTTTCTCTTTTTCTTAAAATGGTCAACCAAGATAATCCGGATTGGAATCCCTCCAGGCAGATTTTTTCAAACAGACGAATATCGTCATGAACAGGTTTTCCCCATTCAGTGTCATGGTACAACAGATAGTCATCATGATCTCCAGGCCACCAACAGCGTACTTTTCCATCTGTTCCTTTAACGAGTCCGTCTTTCATCTTTGTTTGATTTTAAGTATAAGTCAACACTTGATGTAAATTTAAATATATTTTGTTGCTAAACTTTTATTGCTGCTGAAAGTTTAACACCTTTGAAGTCTCATTATGGAATACATTTCGCAAACTGAATTAATTCTAAATCTCATTCTTAGTGCTGCATTATTTGGAGTAATCTGGATGGTACAATTGGTCGCCTATCCGAGTTTACATTCAGTTCCTGAAGAGGACTTCGTAGACCACCATAAGGAATACATGGGAACCATTAGTTGGATTGTGATGCCGTTGATGTTGGCGGAAATAATCCTTGGAGGTTGGCTAGTAGCACGGTCTGGAGTCCAAGGAGAATGGTTTTTTCCATTTATGCTCATTCTAATGATTTGGTTAACCACCTTTTTCATTCAAGTCCCACAACATAATAAACTAACGGACGGCAAAGACAGTGTAATCATTCGAAAATTGGTAAACGGAAATTGGATTCGTACTTTTCTTTGGACTTTTAAGTTAGTCTATTTGTCTTTTATCGTATATGAAGCTTTAGTGTAGTTGAATAAAAGAAAAATTGATGAGTTTATAAACCAAAATAATGCCTCAACTTAGCGTAATATTATTCCTGATTTTTCCCTTTTTTCTATTTTCCCAATCGACACCTACCGATGGAAATAAAATCTCCAAAGATTTACTCTTGGAAGATTTGCAATTACTCGAACGGCATCTTAGGTTATACCACCCTGGGTTATACAAATATTCAACAGAGGCAGAATTTGATGAAGTATTTGATACTATAGAAAGTCAGATTGGTCAGCCAATGAGCGCAATAGATTTTTATAGATTGATTGCGCCCTTGCAAAAGACCATTGCGAATGGGCATACAGAAATTGATGTGCCAGAAAATTTCAGAGAAGCCGCGCGGCAAAATTTACCAAGATTCCCTTTTAGTTTTTACTATGACAACAGTGATTTGTGGATAACAAGAAATCTTAGTCTGAATAAAGCTTTTCCTATACCATCGAAATTAAAAAGAATCAATGGTCAAGATGCTTTGACTGTTATGAAATTCATGGCTGATCGTATGACAAGGGATGGATACAATCAAACACTCCCCAATCACAATGCTAGTCGATTATTTAGTTTATTCTATGCCTACTATATTGATACGCCAAAGGAATTTGACATTGTCATCGAAACGCAAGAAGGGAAAGAAATGAGCTACTCTATAGAAGGAATTACATTAACACAAATGCGAAAATTTCGATCGGAGCGATATGGCAAGCCAGATCCAAATTTTTGGTCCGATAAAAGTATTCCAGCTTCAACTTTAAGTATTGAAAGAAAGGTTGCTACTATGAATGTTAGAACTTTTGACACAAAAACTGCTAAGAAAAGAGGCCAACCTTTTAAAAAATGGATGGATGAATCTTTTGCCAAAATCAATCAGGCTGGTGTGGAGCATTTAATTCTTGATTTGCGAGACAATGGTGGTGGAGACCCAATGCCCACCGTGGAACTATTTTCTCATCTCTATGACAAGTCTTTCACGTTTTATCGGGAAGTAACTTCCAATACTAAAAAATTTAAAGAAGGGAAATATTATAAATTTCCAATCTGGTTACTGAACCTTAGAGCCTTGATTAAGATTCGAAAGGAAAAAGATAAATACATTGTACGCGGTATAGATGGCATTAAAGAAGCCAAGCCTGCTAAAGATATCTTTAAAGGAAAACTGTATGTGCTTACTAATGCAAATTCCTTTTCTGCTACTGGAGAAATGTCAGCGATCATTAAAGAAAATACAGCTGCAATTTTTATAGGAGAAGAACCAGGTGGTAATCCAAATCAAAATACTAGTGGTGTGATGTTACCGATGGTCTTACCAAACTCTCAGGTTCAGGTAACGATGCCTATTATCTTATGGAAAATGAATGTCAATTTTCCGAATACTGGTTTTGGAGTAGTGCCAGATTATCCAATCAAAAATTCCATCGATGATGTAATGAATAAAACGGATCGAGTAATGGAATTCACAATGGAATTGATAACTGGTGAGAACTAATAAGCTAAAGCTAGGCCTATTCTCGAACATTAAAATTCATGTAGCAAAAATTATTTGATGACAATAATCTCCATTAACCTTTGAACTAGCCAAATTAAGTGATAAATTGAACCTATAATGAAATCTGTTTATCTCACCATTGACGACTCTCCCTCTCTACAGTTCAAGAAAAAAATGGAATATTTATATTCTAAGAATATTCCTGCTGTATTTTTCTGCATTGGAAATCTGATGGAGCAAAATTTCCCAGTGTTGGTCGAAGCCATTCACAAAGGATTTTATATTGCTAACCATAGTTATACACATCCTGCATTTTCTACAATAGATTTAAAGCAAGCTAAATATGAAATTGAAAAAACAGATGAACTAATTGAAAAACTTTATCAAACGGCAAATGTATTACGACCAGCCAAATGGTTTCGCTTTCCTTATGGCGACAAGGGAGATTTAAAACGAGGATTTGTTTTTAATCGATTTAAAAAATCAGATAAAAATCGCAAAGAAACTATTCAATCCTATTTAAGAGACTTGGGCTACGAGCAACCTGCCTTTGAAGGAGTTACTTATAATTTTATGCGCAAGCATCATTTATTTTCAGACATTGATTGGTCTTGGAGTTTTGATGTAGCTGAATGGGCATTGCAAGAAAAAAAACCAACGATGGGTTTAAACTCTGAGGAAAAGATTATTGACAGACTAAATCAGAAAAGACCAAAGGACTGTAGAGGATTTTTAGGTTTTGAAAAAAGATGGATTTCCTCAACTTCCGAAGAACTGCTCCTGCTACATGACCATGAAAAGACTTCCAGTTTTTTTCCTAAGATAATTGATGAACTGCAAAAATTACCGGTCCAATTTTTAGACTTTACTTCCTTTTTGAAAAATTAAATTTTATACCGTAACGAGGCTTCAAAGTAACGGCTGGCAATAAAGCTATCTTTTGCTTTTCAATTAATTTAATATTATATCGTTTCAGTAATTTCAGTACAATCATTTTCATTTCCATGGTTGCAAAATTTCGACCGATGCATTGTCTAGGTCCAGCTCCAAATGGCATATGTGCAAAATTATGTCTTTCACTTCTTGCTGCTTTGGTAAACCTTTCTGGATCGAATTTATCATGCGCGGGCCAAATTTTTTCCGAATGATGCAAGCCATAAATAAAAGTAATGACTCGTGCTCCCTTAGGAATCTTAAACCCTTTTATCTCATCGTCTGCAATAGCAATTCGATCAGTGATCCAAGAAGGCGGGTACAATCTCAAACATTCATCTATAACTCTGCTTAAATAATCCAACTTTAACAATTCTTCAAAAGTGGGAACACGATCGCCAAAGCTTTCTTCGGCCTCCGCTAAAATTCTAGTAGCCGCTTCAGGATGCTTTGTCATTAAGTAAAAAATCCACGATAATATATTGGAAGCAGTTTCATGACCAGCAACAAAAAGCACCAGGCTTTCTTCCATCAATTTTTCATCACTCATCCCCTCCTCTGAACCATCATACTTACAAGCCATCAACATTCCTAGCAAATCATCCTTCGGAGGCTGTTTGCGACGCTTCTTTATCAAATCGACAATGACCTTATTATTTGTAGCTGAAAGTGATTCAAAATATTTGGTCTTTCCCGTGAGGTCATAAAATTTCATTAAGCCTGGTATGCGAACTAATTTTGTCAGAAAGGTTTGCAAGGTTTGAAAACGATCATAAAATTCAGCGACCATTTCTTTGCTCATGTCATCTCCGTAGATGGCTTTACACATCACTTGGAATGTCAACAATCGCATATCTTCATCCAATTGAACCACATCGTTCTTCAAGATAGTACGATCCAATTCTCCGAAATAACTTTCAATCTGCTCGTCCATTAGCGTAATGAGTTTTGTCAAACTCTTTGGACGAAAACCTGGAGAAATTAATTTGCGTTGGATAGTATGTTCTTCCCCTGTGGCCAGTAGAAGTCCTTTGCCGATAAACCTTGCTAAGGCGCTGGAAGAAGCTTCTGGTTTAGTATAATTTCCTTCATTTTTCCGAAGGACATGTTGAATAACATCTGGATCAACAGTCAATATATTTACCCGATCATAACGTAGGCTAAAGCAGTAAGTCTCTCCATATTTTTTAATATTATCCGTCATAAACGGAATAGGATTCTTAATGAATCGCTGTAACTTTAATATAGAGCGATACCTCGGGGCTATTGGCGGCAATGTTGGGCTTTTACTCATGTGGCTTATATTGTGTCAATTTGCTTCTATGGCTTCCTCTTTTTTCTCTCGCTTAGATTCATGTGCCCAAGTTGCAAAACTCTTACAAGATTTCAGGTAATAAATAAATTCATCCGTATGGTTCTTTGGATTCAAATACCAGTCCATATGTTTTAAGGTATATGGACGCATAGTTCTTAACGCGGGTTCAGTCGCTAAGATAGAAGACCCTTTCCTATACATAGCAAAAGTAGTATCAATTTTAGAAGGATAAACCTCCTCATTCAAAGATTTCTCCCAAAATTCTGACTCATATTTTATTATTGTCTGCTTTAGCGGATTGTGATCCGGTATATCTTCAATTTCTAAAGAAGGTCCAACATGATTATATGTTGGATATTTATCTAAGCAATAGGCCAATTTTTCGATAAGGTCATCAGGAGTGTTTTCATAAGGAAGTAAATCTGAATCTGTAATAATGAACTTATCGAATTGTTGTAATCTTTTTTTTCCGATATATTCTACTCCTTTTCTCCAAGAATTAAAATCAAGGTAAACCACTTGAATGCTCGGATGATTGAGCGATTTGTAATATGCTAATAATGGTGGGTAAGTTGATTTATTATCTACAATGATAATCGATAAATCATTTTTGGAAGAAATAAGCCAATCGATTTGTTTTTTCAATAAGTCCAATCGATTAAAATTATTAATCATAACTGGTATACTACCACTGGAAATTTTAGAATAATCTAGCGTAATGTTTTTTGTACGCCAATGAATATCCCAAAGCAGATATCTTTTATACTTAAAATATCTGTTTTTCAGTCCTCGCCATTTATTTCTAAACCAGGAAGATTCATCATACCCTGAATAGTTTATTACTTCTTCAGCCATAGGATAAATATACGCTAGAAACCACCTTGAGCAACTTTTGTTTGTTCAAAACATCGATTTAGCCCATCCATCAAATTTATGCTCGGCTTGATTCCAGTATGTCTATGTAATTTTGAATTCGAACCAATTCTTCGATCTACCCGATAGGCTAACCTACTATAAGGGAATTCTTGGTGAATAATTTCAGACGTTGAACCAACAATTTTCTTGATACTAATTGCTAATTCAGAGATGGTAGTTTCGACTCCTCTGGAAATATTAAATATCCCGTTTATTTTTTGATTTTTTGCCAATGCTGCTATCCCTTCACACACTTCAGAAATATGCGTAAAATCTCGAGTCTGACCTCCGCATCCAAAAACTTCTAATGGGCGATTTGCATTTGCTGCTTGAAAAAATTTGGGGATAACCATTCGGCTATCTTGTCTAGTTCCATATACATTAAAAAGTCGAACAGAATTTGTGCTAATAGTTGAATGTTTAGCAATCGCTTCTAAATATTGTTCATTCAATCTTTTTGCTACAGCATAAGAGTTGATCAAACCTAATTCATCTTCCTCTTTACTTTTTGCTTCAAACAACTTATGATAAACAGCACTTGATGAACTGTAAACAATTTTGCGAACTCCATGAGTTAATGCAGAATTAGCAACATTGATTGTTCCTAAGGTTTCCGTTTCTAACATGTCTTTAGGATTCTTAATTACTTCATCAACACCAACAATTGCGGCGAGGTGAATAATTATTTGACAGCCAGCGACTGCGCTATCAACAATTTTTGGGTCGCGAATATCCCCATTGATAAATTCAACTTTCTTTTGAGCTTCCAAGGAAAGTTTATTGCTGATAGTTAGATTGTCAAGTACAACGACTTGATAACCTAAGTTGAGAAACTTATCTGTAACATGACTTCCGATGAATCCTGCACCACCAGTAATGAGCACTTTCTTTATTTCCATAATAGCATTTATCTACATAAATAAAATACAAGAATAGCCATGTAATAGGAACATGGTTCATCTCATTGATTTAATGAAGATTTAACTTAAGGTAATACTGAAAAAGCTTAGGTGTTAACTTTGCAAAAGAAGAACCGGGGAGGTTTTTGATAAGCGTTATCCGCATAACTACGTAGAATTTTGGTCGAATTCTATGTTATTTGGTCTGCTTTCTAATGCTTTGTAAAGATAGTCATTCTCTACTTAAAAAGCATTTAATTTTTACTTTTTGATTTCATTGCTGAACTATTTATTCCTCGATTCGAATCCTGTACTGAATGTATTAAACTCGTTCTAATCAAAATTTATTCGTCCTTCCCGTTCATCCTAATTGATCTATTAACTAAGACATTAGCTTTTCTTTTTATATATTGCTAACAAAACAATATAGCAATGAGAAAATTAAGAATGGGTATGGTCGGAGGTGGCCGTGGAGCTTTCATTGGAGCAGTTCACAGAATGGCAGCCGCCTTAGATGGACAAATAGATTTAGTATGTGGCGCTTTCTCTTCGAATCCTAAAAAATCAAAACTTTCTGGAAAGGATTTTTTCCTGCCCGCGAATAGGGTTTATGGTTCCTACAAGGAAATGATTGAAAAAGAAAAGGAACTTCCTTTGGGGGAACGAATGGATTTTGTGGCCATCGTTACTCCTAATCACGTGCATTTCCCTCCAGCCAAAATGGCCTTGCAAAATGGGTTTCATGTTATTTGCGATAAGCCGGCTACTTTCAATTTAAAAGAAGCAAAAGAATTACAAAAGATTGTCAAAAAATCGGGACTTGTATTCGGACTTACGCATAATTATACTGGCTACCCGATGGTGAAGCAAGCCAAGGCAATGGTTGCCAAAAAGAAGTTTGGAAAAATCCGAAAGGTCGTTGTAGAATATCCGCAAGGTTGGTTAAGCACAAGAGTTGAAGCAAGCAATCAGAAGCAAGCGACTTGGAGAACAGATCCGAAAAAATCTGGTGCTGCCGGCGCAATGGGCGACATCGGAACACACGCAGAAAATTTAGCAGAATATATTACTGGATTAAAAATCACTCAACTATGTGCGGACCTGCACACTTTTGTGCCTGGTAGAAGACTGGACGATGACGGATCCATATTATTAAGATTTGACAATGGTGCCCGTGGCGTATTGATGGCGTCTCAAATTTCAGCTGGAGAAGAGAATGCTTTGCGCATAAGAGTATATGGTGAAAAAGGTGGATTGGATTGGTCTCAGATGGAACCAAATACTTTGTTAGTACGCTGGCTAGATAAACCCGTTGAATTACTTCGAACCGGATCACATGGTACCTATCCAGAATCCATGTCTTCCACGAGAATTCCTGCTGGGCATCCTGAAGGATATTTGGAAGCCTTTGCTACTATCTATAGAAATTTCACTGAAACGGTTCGGGCGCATCAAAAAGGTAAAAAACCTAAAAAGCAATATGCTGACTTTCCTACTATTGAAGATGGCGTAAGGGGAATGCAGTTTATTGAAAAGGTAGTGGCTAGTGGGAAGTCGAAAACGAAGTGGACGAAATTTTAAGGACGAATGTTCGGTGAAGATTTATAGGTCGATAGGTTAAAAGGTTTAGGTCGAAAATATGGTGAGGGGTACAAGTCGCTGGTCGCTGGGGTCGAATTTATTGTGAATAGAATTGGCGTGGAACTGGTCACGGGGATCTGGGTTCTAGTCGCTGGCTAGGGTCGAATGTTCGGTGAGGGTTGAAAAGTCTAAAGGTCGATAGGTTTAGGTCGAATGTTTTGTGAATGGGTAATGGGTAATGGAGTCGAATGTTCGGTGAGGGTTGAAAAGTTTTTTAGCACCGGAGGCGCGTTTCTGTTTAAGTCGAATTTACGAGGAGCTGGGTAATGGGCGCTAGTCGCTAAGTTCTAGGGTCGAATATTTTTTGAATCGAATTTACAAGGAACTGGGTACTTGGTTTAGATCGAATCTAGGACCAACAAAGAGAGCCATCCGAAGACAGCTCTCTAAAACACGCCTTAATAAAACCCATTTCTTACGGGATAAGAAATCAATTTATTAAGTCTGGTCGCAAGTTATAGGAATAAGATATTGTATGAATTACACATTCCAAATAAAACGCAAAAATACAAGCTCTTCTTCAATATTTTAGATGATTTTAATCAGTAATATGAAGGTTAGCGAAATTGTATTGATGATCCTAATTAGAAATTTGGTGTTAGAAGTGTAATCTTCAAAACTTTGGAGTTATTTCCTATAAACAATCAATGCTATTTTTTCTACCTAATTTAGGACGAAAGTATAACCAAGATAGGTACTTGTTCTAGAATCTATTTTTAAAAATATTATCCTAATTGTAGTTTGCAGGACGTTTTATCTCTCCTATCTTTATGATAAAAAAAATGTCATCTAAAAAAGAAGTACTCAATAAGATAAAGATTTTACTTAGTCGCAGATTCAAGACAGATAAGGAGGCTTTCAAGTTCTTTGAGAAGAATAGCAACCTATACTTGGATAAATCTGAAGTCGCAGCGCTTTTAAAAGAAGCAGGAGTTAGTCGTTGGATTACCTCATTGGCTGCTGGTCAAATTATTGCCAAATTCGATAAAGACGGCAACAAGGAATTGGATTGGCAGGAATTCAAAGGAGCCATCAAGGAGCTATCCAAAGAAAATAATTGGTAGCTATACAGATCAAATCAAAACCCTCAAAAGGACATTCAAACGGTAGAAATATTTATAAGCTTAACGTCATCGAAAAATCAATGGCTTTAAGGCAAATTGCTGTTAAATTAAACTAGTGGTACTCCGTTAATATCAGTTGTCAATACTTCGCTCATATAGTTAAAAAAGGGCTTAGTTGCTTTAAAGTATTTCATGACCTCTTTTGAAAAACCAGGACTCGTTACCTCCTTATCGGTAAAATTTTTACTTACCACATAGGACTTATATCTCAAGAGGTCAATGGCGGGATGATCCTTTGCAAATCCTTTTGGAGCAGTTTTAACTTGATTCCCCTCAATCTGGCCCCAATGCTTTTTGAAAGAAGCGGAGTTAATGATTTTTCGCAACGGCTTATCGTCTTGAGCAATTTCCATTCGAATCCTTTTAAGGTCTTTCGGCTCTGGTTGCCAGAACCCACCACCTACCATGCTGCTCCCAGGCTGGAGATGGAAATAGTAGCCACCGCGTAATTTAGCAGTAGCCCGAGTAAACCCTCCAGCAAAACTATTCTTATAAGGTGTTTTATCCTTTGAAAAACGAACGTCTTTGTAGATTCGAAACAACTTCATTTTTTCAATATTGTCATAAGCCGTCATTTGTGCATTCAACTCTGCGGCGAAAGCTTTGAAATGCTCGTGAGCTTCTTCATACTTTTTCTTGTTTTTCGCAAACCAGTCCCGGTTGTTGTTTTTTGCAAGTTGTTTAAGAAACTTGAATACCGCAGGGTCTAGATGTGTTACTTTGGCCATAACTTTTTCGTTTTTGTAAAATTGAAAGACGAGTGAATCGGTTTCTGAGGACAAAATAGTGAATTAGAATAGGTCCTAAGATCTTCTTTGCACTAAACTATAGGGCCAGCAAGGTTTCCACCATTTTGAAGCGCTTCAGTTCGCGTATAACTACCAGCGAAAAATCACAACTTCTCCCCATTTGTGACATAATTTCCGCCCAAATACTCTTAATGAAACCCAAAATCCGTCTAGCTAACCCTTTAGTAATCCTCAGCAATTCCATTTTGATCAAATTATATAAGTCATTGATTTTCAAGGATTAAAATTTACAATCCATTATTTTCCTTTTTGAAATAGAGAATTCATCAATATCTTTTATCACCCAATAATATGGCATAATCCTTGACATAAATACAATGAGTCCTTAAAACATTACAAACCGCTTCCCCCCGGAAACGAGGAATGATACTTAAATTGCCCAAATTTATTAACTCAATGAGAAGAATAGTTTTTTTAGCTATTCTTTTGGCTAGCCAATTGGCCTACGCACAGCAAATCGAGTATGGTTGTAGTGAAGCCAACTTTGGTGTGGATGCTGATCTTTACACTAATAGTTCAGTCTTTGGTCAAAATGCTAATAATGCCCCAAATACAGATGATTGGTTTTCGAATCCTTCTATTAGTACTGGACTAGGCATCGGAGTAATTGATGTCACTCAGGCCGTCTCTTTACAACAAGGTCTACAGGCTGGACAGAATCTACAAGTTATTTTAGGGATGTCGGTTCCATTCAACACTATTCACCAAGGCGTTCGCTTTCTAGATGCTATTTATGGTCGGGATTTCTATGGAGGCTCTCAGGCGACAGACTTAACATCCTTTACTCAAGCAAGTAAAAATGGAGAAGATCCAGCGATCTGGGATACTGGACCAGCGAACGTTGTTCCAAAGAATGATCTCATTGATTGCTATGCGCACTTACGAAGGGATGGCACAAATGGGGACGATGACCTCTGGTTATTTGGCGGATTCTCAAGAATTTCGAATACAGGAGATAGTTATTTGGATATGGAATTATATGCAGAAGATATATACTATGATCCTAATACAGGTTTTTCTTCAGCTGGCCCTGATGAAGGTCACACTTCCTGGAAGTTTGATGGTGCAGGAAATATAATTCAAGCTGGAGATATTGTAGTCACTGTTCATTATAGTACAACCGGTGCACCAGAATTAGAATTAAGAATTTGGGTTGCACGTAATGATTGGCAAAATACTAATGCTGCCACCTTTACTTTTGGAAATGAATTCGACGGGGGCTCAAACGCCTCTCAATTTGGTTATGCTGACATACTTCCACCTGTCAATGGTATTTATGCCTGTGGATTAGGCAACATGAGTACGTCCTTTGCACCTCCGTGGGGAACGTTGGATCCAGGTGGTAACTATAGTTTGAGTTACGAAAAAAATCAATTAGCAGAAATTGGATTAAACTTAAATGCTTTTGGAATTGATCCAGCATTAAATTTACATACAGAAAATGGACCTTGTACAATTCCGTTTAGCTCGGTTATTTTTAAGGCCAGAGCTTCCAACTCATTTACCGCACAATTAAAAGATTTTGCAGGACCGTATCCTTTTGATGTTCCGACATTAATCCCAGCTCAAATTACTGGTGACACCATCTCCTGTGCTCAATCCATTGCAACTTTAACACCGTCCATTTTGACGGCAGATGCTCTTTATACTTGGACTACCCAGGATGGCAATATCATAGGACCTACCGATAGTGTTGCCATCGATGTAGATGCACCGGGTACTTATACACTCATTGCTACTTCGGCTCCTGGTTGTTTGGCGGATAGCAGTAGTTTTTATGTACCTGCTTTTTATGCTTATCCGGATGCCAATATATCGGCAGATACCATTTTTGATTGTGGAGTGGATGCTGTTCTTACCGCCTCTCCAGCAAACCATATTTATGAATGGTCTGGGCCTCTTAATTTCTATTCGACTGATCAAATCATTTCTGCTTTGGAACAAGGAGTGTATATCGTAACGGTAACAGATCCTGTAAGTGAATGTTCTGCAATAGATTCCATCTATTTACCAGGCGGACCTTGTGTTCCAATTGATTCAAGTTTATTACCGGTAGACGAAAATATGGTTGTCTTAATTGATGACGAAATACCAACCGCAGTATTCCCAGCAGATGTAACTTTATATTGCACAGATGATATTTCTGACATTTCCTTAACCGGTGAAATAAGTTGGGTTTCTGATAATTGTCCCGAAAATATGCCTGTTCCATTTTACGTGGATATAGCTGCGGGAGGAGATTGTTTAGGATCCCTTCGATATAATCGTTTTTGGTATGTACGTGATTTTTGCGGCAACCTTGCTTTTCACTCGCAAGTCATTAATTTAGTAGACACACTTCCACCTTATTTCACTACTCCACCAGATATTACCCTTGATTGTACGGATGACATAAATGATCTTACAAATATGGGAGATGTATTGGACGAGGGAGATGATTGCGATGGAACTATTGGAGAAGCCAGCTACCAAGACAGCATAGCTATTGGAACTTCTTGTACCGGAAACGATGTGATTTACAGAAAATGGAGTTTGTCAGATGCATGTGGAAATGAATATTCCGATTTCCAGGTCATCAGTTTTGAAGATAATATTGCACCAGCATTTTCTACTCCAAATGACATTACCATTGGTTGTGCGGAAAACCCGTCAGATTTGACTTTAACAGGCGTAATCTCAGATACCACAGATAATTGCGGAACTGCCAGTTTATCAGTTATCTATACGGATCAAATTATCGCAGATCCCAGTTGTATTTTGAACTACACCATTAATAGAACTTGGTTGGTAACTGACGAATGCGGAAATTTCACAAACGGCGTTCAAACCATTACCGTTCAAGATACTATAGCTCCATTATTTGATGTTCCAGATGCGATTACAGTAAGCTGTGAAACATTGGTCACTAATCTTTTAATCTTAGGAACTCCTCAAAATATAAGTGATAACTGTCAATCAAATTTCGGAACACCAACCTATCGTGATAGTTTAATCGGCAATGGACCTTGCGACGCCACAAGAACTATTTTACGAACGTGGCAATTGTCAGATGCATGTGGAAATACTAATACGCAAACCCAGCTCATTGATTTTGAAGATTTAAGCAATCCAACTTTTACTCCTCCAGCAAATATCACCATAGAATGTGATGAAGATATTAATGATCTGAATTTGACTGGAAACGTTTTTGATGAATTGGACAATTGTTCTGATACAAGTTTGCAAGCAACATATACAGACAATGTTACTGTCGGTACACCTTGTAATGGATCAAGCATCATTCAAAGGA
>CALGJW010000288.1 GCA_937930025.1 uncultured Saprospiraceae bacterium
TTCTGCTCTCCAAAATAGCCCGCAAAACTTTCCTTGGTCAATAAATCAGGAATTCCAGCAAAGCCTTTTTTAACATCGTTGTGTTTTGTGAAAACTAGACTATCATCTAACACATACTCAAAACTTATTGTCGATGCGTATAATCCTATGGCCACCACAAATAATACCAAGGCTTGAATCCAATTGTTTTTCCAAAAGGGAATGGCTGGCAGAATAGCAAGTTTTTCAACAACGGGTTTTGGTATTGACTGTTTAGCGGATGATTTCTTTGATTTCTTGGCCATATTAAATAAGTACGAAGCTTTTTATCTTGAGTTGTATGCTAAGGTAAACGGAAAAAATTAATTAGCGATGCGATTTTCGAACCATAAATTTCAATCCGGACCAATCTTCGTCAATGGCTGCAACCTTGCAATCAACGAGATGGGTATGTTTTAGAAGATATTCCCGAATAAAGTCTCTATTAATGTCAGTATCAATAGCCGAAGTACCCTTGGGCCAAGAAACCCACAAACTTCCTTTGGGGTCAATCAGCTCTTGAAGAGCGGCAATGTTTTTCAAAAAATCTTTTTCAAAATAAACAAAGAGATGTATGAGGTCATATGGTCCTTTACCCTTGCGTTGGTGGACGACTAAGTCTTCTGGTAAGTCCTCAAGCAGTTCCCAATAGTGTTTAGGGGCTTGTAAAATAAGCACCTTGTAGCCCGGTTTATATCCTAGTTTTTGAGTAAGTGATCTTTTGGAATATCCTGCCATAGGTATCATTTTTATTCTGATCTCATAGGTATGATCGATTGCTCTAGTTTTGTCAGCCACTATTTGTTTTCTGAGTTGTAAATTTAACAAAGTCATTGATGTTTCTATCCATAGATAATTCAACGAAGTTTTCTTAATTTACGGTAAAATTTATAAAATGAAAATGTTAACCAATTCTTTGAAAGTACTTTGCATATTTCTATTGGCACCAGTTTTCTTATCTGCACAAGGTGCAGTTCAAGATGCCGCCATGGACAAAATGGTGGATGAAATTGAATCCGCTGTAATTGAATGGCGTAGACATTTTCATCAATTTCCAGAGCTTTCTAATCGGGAATTCAACACGGCCAAAAAAATTGCAGAGGAGTTGAAAAAAATGGGAATTGAAATTGAAACCGGTATTGCTCATACTGGGGTGGTTGGTTTGATTAAAGGAGGAAAGCCGGGCCCTAATGTTGCACTTCGCGCAGACATAGATGGATTGCCAGTGACAGAAAGAACACCAATAGAATTTGCTTCAAAAGAAAAAACCACCTATTTAAATCAGGATGTGGGAGTGATGCATGCTTGTGGTCATGATACACATATCGCTATGTTATTGGGTGCAGCAAAAGTGCTAAATGATATGAAGGCACAGTTGAATGGTAACATCGTATTAATTTTTCAACCAGCTGAAGAAGGAGCGCCTCCAGGAGAAGAGGGTGGAGCGAAATTGATGATCAAGGAAGGAGTTTTGAAAAATTATGGGGTAGATGTAATCTTTGGACAACATATAAGCTCTGGGGTGGAAGCAGGAACAATAAATTATCGAGTGGGAGGAATGATGGCCGCTGCAGATATGTTTACCATCACTGTAAAAGGAAAACAAACTCATGGCTCCAGGCCTTGGCAAGGAGTAGATCCTATCGTCACTTCTGCGCAAATTGTAATGGGCTTACAAACCATTATTTCTAGACAAACAGATTTGACCAAAGATGCTGCCGTAATCACTGTTGGTAAAATTGATGGAGGTGTTCGAAATAATATTATTCCAGAGGAATGTACTATGATCGGAACTATCAGAACTTTTGATCTCGAAATGCAAGACGAAATTCATGCACGTATTAAAAAAACGGCCGAAGCTATTGCGGAGTCCCAAGGAGCCGTTGCAATCGTTGATATTCAACGTGGATATCCGGTAACATACAATAGTCCTGAACTAACTAAAAAAATGATTTCATCCATTTATAAAACTGCGGGAGAAGACAATGTGAGAGTGGTTCCGGCAATAACCGGTGCGGAGGATTTTTCTTTCTATGCACTAGAGGTCCCAGGATTATTTTATTTCTTGGGAGGAAGAAATCCTGAAACGGATGAAGACGTGGCTTACCCGCATCATACCCCGGATTTTTTCATCGATGAATCCGGTATGAAATTGGGAGTAAGAACTTTAGTGCAATTGGCAGTTGATTATGGTAATTCAGCTGGCAAATAAAATAATTATTTATCGTTAGGAGTTAAGATGCTAGAACCTTGTAAAAAGTTTTTATGAAAAAAATAATTCTAATCTGTCTGCTAGCCCAAATTAGTTTGATAGCATCTGCTCAATTTAGAATCGGAGCAACAATCGGTCTTAATTTTTCTAATATATCCTCAACCAATGCGTTGGAATTCCCTTCAACCTCATTGTTGACGCGTAATACTTTAGTGCAATTTGGTTTTGGAATTACAGAAAAACTGAGCTTTAACTTGGAAACTGGATTCGGAGGAAAAGGAATGAAGTTGGGAGGAGAAAATAATAGTTTAACTAGTACTTCTTTTAGAGTCATTGGATTGGATCTAATGCCTAGTCTTGAATTTAGGCCTATAAAGCGAATTGGACTTGGTGTAGGAATGTACGGTACCTTAAGTTTTGCTGAATTTATTCGATTTGAAAATCAACCTTGGGAACTTATAAGCGGAAATGATTTTTTTAAGCCATTTGATTTCGGATTGCATACTTATGCAAGGTGTTATTTTAAATTCATTTTTATTCAAGTGGGTTATGATCATGGATTGGTGGATGTTTTTGAATTAAATTTTACCGATGTTAATGGACAGTCATTAGGACTAGCTGTAGGGCAGTTTAGAGATTTTCGAATTGGCCTAGGAGTTCTTGTTGAGTTGAAAAAATAGGACTGAAGTTAACTTTATTCTTATTATGAATAAGATTATATTATTTATTGGAATCTTTCTGATTGCCTCCAACTTGTTAGTTGCTCAAGAGGCTTCAAGAAAAATCATCAAACCTATTCTTGTTGACCGAGCCACACTGTCAGGAGTAGGATTAAAAAAGATCGATTTAAAGGATGAGCCTGAAAAAGACTTTTATCAAAAGAATATATTTTGGGGTAAAGACCTTGGTGTCTTTGTAGTTTCAACAGAAACTTGGAACACCAAAATAGAAGATTATGCTTTCGATGAATTTATTTATATGTATAATGGAGAGGCTGTTGTAAGACCTACAGTAGGAAATTCCGAAGTATTTTATTCAGGAGATTACTTTTTTGCACCAAAGGGTTTTAAAGGAGAATGGGAAGTAAAAGGAAATAATAATATTCATTATGAGTTGTCAGTCATAACTACGGAAAGGGCAGATTCCACGATTGAATTGAAGAATACAAATCATGTTCTATTCAGCAAATCAATTTTATCTGGAAATTCAATTGTTTTGAATGACTACGGATTATATGAAACTGTTTTGCAAAAAGGAGTGGAGTTAACCGTCAAACTCAAAGGAGAAAAACCAGGGTCTTATGCTATCGCTGGACAATCCAAGGATGTCGTTGTTCATCTATTAGCAGGTCAAGTAAAAATTGTGGACAGTGCAGAAACAGAATATATCTATTATTCTGGCGACTTCTTTATTCTTCCGAAAAATTTCACGGGCAATTGGACCAGTGATGGACACCACTTAGTGAAGTACTTGACGGTTGAAAAAACTAGGGTTGATTAACAAGCTTTCCTAATGACCGCTTGCTGCGCCAGCTCCTTTAGGAACTCGAATCATTTCCACTAAATCTTGCACTTCTTGTGGTGGCTCCGGTGTAAATTTATTTACGATCAAAGCAATTGCAAAGTTGATCAACATACCTAGGGTGCCTATTCCTTCAGGGCTAATTCCCCAGAGATAATCTTCTTTTACACCTCCTAAATATTTGAAATACACGATATAAATTCCAGTGAATAGTAAACCGACAATCATTCCGCTTACTGCGCCTTGGCGATTCATTTTTTTATAAAATATTCCAAGGATGATAGCTGGGAAAAAACTTGCGGCGGCTAATCCGAAAGCCCAAGCAACCACCTCGGCAACAAAGCCAGGCGGATTTATCCCAAAGTATCCAGCGATAATCACAGCACCTGCAATTGCAATACGTGCCGCCTTTAGTTCACCTTTTTCCGAGATATTTGGACGCAACCATTTCTTCAATAGATCATGAGAGATAGAACTAGAAATAACTAAAAGTAATCCGGCAGCTGTCGAAAGCGCAGCGGCTAATCCACCAGCAACAACTAAGGCGATTACCCAAGCAGGAAGGTTTGCGATTTCAGGATTTGCTAAAACCATGATGTCTTTATCTACGGTTAATTCATTTCCCTTGTATCCTTTTGGAGTTGCTACCGCGGTTACATAAGTTGCGTTAGCATCATTGTAATATTGAATTTTGCCATCGCCATTTTTATCCTCAAAGCTAAGCAATCCAGTTTTTTCCCAATTTGAAAACCAAGCTGGCATTTCACTATAAGGTTGATTATTAACGGTGTTGATTAAATTGGTTCTGGCAAATGCAGCAATGGCGGGAGCAGTAGTGTAAAGTATTGCGATAAAGAGTAAAGCCCATCCGGCAGATTTTCTTGCGTCGGCTACTTTAGGAACGGTAAAGAATCGAACAATAACATGAGGCAATCCAGCCGTACCAAACATCAGGGCAGCCGTCACAAAAAATAAATCTACACGACCCTTA
Source organism: uncultured Saprospiraceae bacterium (assembly GCA_937930025.1). GTDB lineage: Bacteria > Bacteroidota > Bacteroidia > Chitinophagales > Saprospiraceae > JABDJM01. Next base: position 4,743 of record CALGJW010000288.1, read on the forward strand.
TGAGCAGTGGTGTATTCTTGAAAACCAAGTTCTCTAGTAAGTTGATCTAATTTTTCCAATAAATGCGTCCCATCGGAAAGTGTACTTCCCAATCCAATTTGAGGAATTGGATTCCCGGTCATCAGGATTGAAATAAATATAGCAGGGACGAGGTATGCAAAAATCAAGACGCAATATTGGGCGACTTGCGTATAAGTGATTCCCTTCATACCTCCTAATACTGCATAGAAAAATACGATGGTAACACCAATGACAATTCCCCAGGTGAAGGGTATTTCTAAAAACTTAGAAAAGGCAATACCTACACCTTTCATTTGTCCGACCACATAAGTAAAGGACACAAAGAGGGCGCAGATAACAGCAACAACTCTGGCGGTTTGACTATAGTATCGATCTCCAATAAAATCTGGAACAGTAAACTTTCCGAATTTTCGGAGGTAGGGAGCGAGCATTAGCGCAAGTAAAACATAGCCTCCAGTCCAACCCATCAGGTATTGACTTCCTTGGTATCCAAAGAATGAAATCAGACCTGCCATTGAAATAAAGGAAGCTGCAGACATCCAATCTGCTGCAGTGGCCATTCCATTGACCAAAGGAGAGACTCCTTTACCAGCAACGTAAAATTCAGAAGTTGTTCCTGCTCGTGCCCAAATGGCAACTCCGATATAAATGGCAAAGGTTATTCCGACAATAATAAAGGTCCAAGTCTGAACACTCATAGTTTGTTTGCTTAGTTGCTCTTTCGAACAAATTGATTTTTCGTGATTATTCTTCCTCTACTCCGAATTCTCGATCTAAATTATTCATCAATCTAACATAGACGACAATCAAAATCAGAAATATGTAAATAGATCCTTGCTGTGCAAACCAAAACCCTAGTTTGAATCCTCCTATTTGGATAGTGTTTAGCTGAGGGGCGAATAAAATACCACATCCGAAACTAGCGATGAACCATACGGATAATAATATCGCCAGATATCTGATGTTCTTCTTCCAATAAAGTTGATTGTCTTTCATCGTTAAATATTTACGAGTTCAAAATAGATAAAAATGATGAAAACAAGGCAGGAAGCTCAAGCAGAAAGCCCTTTAGAGTTCTCCAAGAAGGAGGCTCCAAAGGGCAACTTACACAATAATAAATTTGAGATAGGTCTTATGTCGTCCTAAAACATAAGACCATGATTATTAGAATGCATATCGAATTCCTGATTGTATACCCATTCCCATGGTTTCTTCTTTGATCCCATTGTTGATCAGTTTACTGATCTGACCTCTTCCTGTCAGCTGTATGAACGCCGGTAAAGTCTTTGTAATCCAAAATTCTCCTCCTATTGAAAGTACTCCGAAAAAATGAAAGGGCGTGATATCCTCTCTGACCCTTACAAAGTCTTTACTATTTCCAGTTTCTGCGGTAGAGTCATAGATTTTAGAATTCAAATACATATTTCCAGTTACTCCGAATTCCACAAATGATTTACAGCGATTGCCAGAGTATACCCATCGCCCCATAATTGGAATTTGCAGGTATTGGAATTTATAGGTGAAGGTTTCAATATCTTTCGATGCAGAAATTCGATTTAGCTGATCCAAGTTTTTTGCTTCAATCAAGTTCTTATTCTCAGTAGTATATCCAGTCTGATAAAATCGACCACCTGTTTTTATAAAGAATGTGCTGCTCAATGCAAAATTGTAATCTAATCCAGTTAGGTATGTAGGGTTAATGGCAGAGCGCGGCTCGGTATGATTAATTTTGTCAATGTCTTCTTTTAAAGCTGACTTTGGTTTTAATAAAATGGAAGACATTTCTAGACCAGAAACGAGATCGATGGAATTTTTCTTTACCATATTCCATCTTTGGGCCATGGTCGTGGTTGGTATAGCGCATATCAATAGCGCTAAAATTTTCATTTTAGTCATAGCTTTATATTTAAGGATAACTGTGGAAATTGACGCTTGAATCGAAAATGAAATAATTTCAATTTATAACTCAAGCAAGAATGTAATAACCAGAGTTGACCTTGGTGAATAGAACGCCACCTGGAAACTTTAATCGAACATCGAGTGGTCAATTGGAAGAATATTCAGGGGGCAATAATTAATCGCACTTGAGTTTTAGTTTTCAAATAATTTTCAAGAACGACTTTTACTTAGAACGAGATTTTGTTAGAAATCGTGCCGCAAATTTTTGTATTTGTAACAAACTTGACAAAAGTTTAACAAAGCCGTAAACTGACTTTAGCTTCGAATACTAACCAATCAAAAACAATTGAATTGGAGCTAGAAAGATTGAGGAGTATAGAGATCTATTTTGTAGAATGATTTACCAATATCGATTTTTGCCAATTTAGAAACCTGACTAAAGACAAGAAGACGGTAATGAATTTCGATTATAATAACTCAAATTGTGAATAGTTAGCAAGGATAGAAGTCAGTAAACTGAAAGCGTGCTCGATTTTTGTCTGAGTTAAAATTCATAAACTTAGGCATAAGTCTGACTGAACTCGGGCTTATGTCCTTTTTTCAAAAAAAAACTGTCCTTAGCCCAAAATTTGAAATGACAAATAAAAATTGAGTGTAAGTAAATTTAGTAAATATGCCTCTTTTATTGCCCCTGGATTTATTTTTTAGGGGCAATTTATTTTTTCGCCTTGATCAACTTATATGTTAACCTTTCTTTTCCAGTTCTTGCTGTTGTAGAAACGAAGTAGGGCGCAGCAGGGAGATGGGATAGGTCAAAAGTATGGGTTGTGGATCCTGAAGAACAATAAACGGACTCAAAATGTACCACCTTTCCTATGTCGTTAATAAATTTAAAATCGATATAATCCGCTTTTTTCAAATATAGTTCATAGGTCACCTGATTTGAAAATAGAGTAGGGTAGAATTTCTCATCTCTAGATGATCTCCTGTTAATAGCAATGACATCACTATAACTTCGTTCATTGGAATTTTCGATAATTTTTAATCGATAGTAATAAATTCCCTTCCCTGGATTCTTATGCGTTAGAAAATAATGATTGCTATTGTTGACATCATTCATGGCCATTTTACGCTCTGAGGTTTTCCATGATTTTGTATTTCTGCTGATTTCAACTTCGTAGTACTTTATTTCTGATTCTCGTTCTGTTTGCCATTGAACCGCATTGTCCTTTCCGTCTTTTTCTACATTAAACGATAGCAATTCTACAGGTAAGGCATAATTGCAAATATGAAAATAGAAAGTCGCATATTCATCCAAACAAACTTCAACACTCCAAATAGATTGAATGGAATCTTCTAGAACTATCTTAAGAGGATCTGCGTCTGTCTGGGAATAAGTTTGAGCGGAGATATAATCATCACAGTTTTCAGCTCCACCAGTAAACCCTGTCAAGCAAAGCATGTCATTTTGCACTAAAAACGCCGGAGTCGGTGCTGGTATATCCGGTAATTCATTTGCTAAGGCTTCAAATTCTGCTTGATCAAAATATAATTTGACACAAGCCGATTCATTTTCCGAAGGATTAATTGACCAAGATCTTTCCAAGTACGGATTACCATTACAATCTCCTGGTCCGTCTTCTTTGTTTAAACAAAGTTCTGTATCGCCAAGACCTACCGAACCATCGGCTTGATCTATTAATTCAGCAATGTATTCATTTTGATGGTTGAAAAAATAGGTAGAACTTCCATCGGTCATCATACAATTTCCGCAACCAGAAATTTCAGCGAGCGTTGTATTCTCAGGATTTAATAAATCTATAGATAATTCAACTATTTCTTGACATCCTTGGCTGTCCGTCACAGTAACGATATAGCTCCCAGTTCCAAGGCTATCCCGAAAATTTTCGGCCATTACGCCATCTGCCCAATCGAATTGATAGCCGCCGTTTCCGCCGTTGACAATCAAATTAATGTTGCCTCCATCTTCAGTTGCGCAGGAAATACTAGTTGCCTGCGCTTCTATATTTAAAGAATCAGAGGAGCTGGCGCCAGACATTAAAACAACTAGTGAACCAGTGCAATCTTGTGCATTGGCCAATATAAGTGTCGTAAAAAATAGCAAGACTATAAAAGCAATCCTTTTCATCTCTTTCTCAATAGTATGTTTATAAAAAGAAAAAATCTGAGTCAAAGTTCAATGACCTCTGACTCAGAAAATTATTATTTAAGGGGTTTCACACCCATTCGCATCAGTGACAATGAATGAATATTGATTATTACCAGTGGCTCCTGTAAATAATACTGATCCTCCACTTGCTGGAATAGCTTGAGGAGAACTTTGATCCAAACTTCCTGCAGTAGTATTGGGTGCTACAGGTGTTGCACTCCATGCTACATTGTAAGGGGAGACTCCTCCAGCTACTTCAATTTTAATTTCACCATCTCCAAGTTGACATAAATCTTGCACATAATTACAAGAACCAGCAACCAATGGAGTTGGTTCTGTTAAGGTGACTTCGCATGTACTCGTACATCCTTTGTCATCCTTCGTGGTGACTGTATATGTTCCTGCTAAATTTCCGGTAAATTGATTTGATGCTTGGAAGTTTGTCCCATCAATACTATAGGTGTAACCTGTTCCAGATCCGCCACTGGCAGCAACGTCGATCGTTCCGGTTCCACCTGCACAAGCTATATTAAATCCACTTGTCAAAATTGTAGGACTGGTTGCAGTACAAGTTACTGCAGTTGGTTCGGTAAGTGTAAAACTCAATTCAACCGTACAATCTTTGTCATCAGATATTACAACGGTATAGGTACCTGCAGCAAGTTGTGTTTGATCCTGACTGGTAGGATTTAATCCTGCGCCATCAAGAGTCGTCCAAGCGTAGTCGTAATCTGCGGCTACAGTTCCACCAGTTGGAGACAAATCAATTTCACCATTCGGTAAACCAGAAGCATCATTACAACTTAAGTTAGTTAACTCTGCGGTGCCTGCTACTGGAGTGGGTTCGTCCAATGTGAAGCTTGCTTGCACTGTACATGATTTGTCGTCTGTGATTAGAACAGTATAAGTACCCGCACTTAATCCAGTTTGATCTTCGTCTGTTGGTACAAGTCCAGACCCATCCGTTGTGGTCCATAAGTAGTCGTATGTTCCAGCTTCAGTTCCGCCACCAGCAGTTACATCGATGGCTCCGTCAGCTGTTCCAGAAATTGCATTACAACTTAAGCTTGTGGTATCTCCAGTAACTGTTACAGCTGTTGGTTCTGTTAATGTGAAGCTTTCTTCTGCAGTACATCCTTTATCATCAGTTATCAAAACTGTATAGGTGCCTGCAGTTAAATTGGATTGATCTTCATCGGCTGGTACTAAACCTGCGCCATCCGCTGTGGACCATAGGTAATCGTAGTCTGCTGCCTCGGTTCCCCCTGAAGCAGTAATTTCTATCATTCCATCAGGAAGTCCAGAGACTGAATTACAACTTAAGTTAGTACCAGTTCCAGAAACTGCAACAGCCGTTGGCTCTAATAAAGTAAATGTCTCTGTGGCTGTACAGTCGTTATCGTCTGTCACCAATACAGTATAGGTTCCAGCTGATAAGTTGGATTGATTTTGATCAGCTACAACTAATCCAGTACCTCCAGTGGAGGTGCTCCATAAATAAGTATAATCTGCAGCAACAGATCCACCTCCAGGAGTAATATCGATTGCTCCGTCAGGAAGTCCAGAAGCGGAATTACAACTTAGACTAGTCGTATCCCCAGTTACAGTAACAGGAGTTGGTTCGGTTAATACTATTGGACCAATTGGGAATGTACACCCATTGTCATCCATTATGGTAACTGAATAAGAACCCGCCGCGAGCAAAGTTCTAGCAGCTCCGTTGTCCGTCCCAGGAAGATCTCCCCAATCATATGTATAATTAGGTGAACCACCAGCAGGTGTGATGGTAATCGAACCATCAGGTGTACCACTTAATGAATTACAAGATAAATCTACATGTGTTTCAGATCCTGAAAGTTGTAAATTAGTTGTGGCACCACCAATGGTTACACTTAGAGGTCCTGTACAAGTTTGTGCTTGTAAGGCAAATTGACACCCAACTGTTAGGGCCAAGATTAATAGTAGATTTCTCATGTAATTTGAATAAATGGTTTTTAAAATTATTTTTGTTTAATTGAGGTTATTGAGGAATACAACCGTTTTGATCAACAACTGAAAAATTAATTGTGGTCCCTCCTGGTATGTTTTCTATATTTAAAATTCCTCCTGATGCATTTATTACTCCATTGGAGACACCGCCAATTGCCGGTGTCCAATCCACGGAATAAGGTGCTGTTCCATCGGAAACTTCAATTTGAATTTCTCCTTCGTTATTTTGACAATAGTCATGTAAAAGATTGCAAGTTCCTGCAATTGGGTTATTGTTTGAAACAATAGTAACTTCTGCAGAAGAATTAGTACAACCAATGTCGTTGGTGACGACTACAGAATAAATTCCACCCGTACTTACACAAAGTGTATTTCCGACATCGCTAGTATTCCATAAGTAGTTTGCAAATCCTGTTTCTGCCGTAAGGCAAACTTTCTCTCCCTCACAGATCACACCATCGTCCTCTAATAAACCTGAGTATTCTTCGATAGAAATCGACGGGATGGTAGCATTACTTATTACTTCAATGTCAAAACTGCAACTCGAAATATTTCCTGTTCCATCTTCAGCATAATAAGTCACTGTAGTAATTCCTAATGGAAATCTGGAATTTGGTTCGTGAGTTGAGGTAATATCTACCCCATTACAATTGTCTGTGGCAGTAGCCGGAGTCCAACTTACAATAGCGGAACAACCTGCTTGATTTGCATCGATAGTGATATCGCCTGGACAAGAAATAATTGGTGGTGTATCATCAACGATAGTCAATCTTGCTTTACAGCCATCCTCATTTCCACAACCATCAGTTGCGATAATTTTTATTGAATTATTTCCGATATCAGAACAATCGAATATCGATTGATTAACCGTAAAATCAAGATCGTTACAATCTTCATAAGAACTTATTAGATCAACAGGGTCTAATGTATAATTACCATTTTCATCCAGACTCACAGTAATGTCTTGACAAACTATAATAGGAATATCATGTTCAGGCTTATTGAGATCATATTCAGGTTCTTCACAAATGAATTTTCCAACTGCTATAAAATCGAAAAAATAAGGACGGCCACCCCTTATGGTGACACGGTCGAAACTCGTATGACTAGTGTTCGAACCTTGATGTGAACCAACATTAGAATAATCGTCGTTATTAAGTGTCGCTGTAGTAATATCATCCTCAAGATCGGCTAGATTTTTATAACATCTAGTCAATTCAGTTCTATACCAATTGCTATGAGGTTGGGCAAGGGTTGTTGATTGGTAATTTCCACCTGTACCTCCATTTCGTCTCTCAAAACCAAAAGCTCCATTATTTGCAGATGTCGCTGACCGCCGGATGTTGTAACCGTTTCCAGGACCATTTTCAAGACCATATCTATTAAGTGTACAATCTAGTCCTTCATTTCGGCGTTGTTCTCTAGCGATTAAGCGGAAGGAATTGACAGTCTGTCCAAGCAATTTATACGAACCGCTTGGATCACAATTACCGTCTTTTTTTATAGTGTTAATACCAGGAAAGGTAGTTTGATCATGGACTCCAGTTCCGTTTGATAAATTATTCCAACCACTAAAGGATTCGAATCCATCGTAGAAAATAAATGTTTTTTCGGGATTAGAATAGGAAGTGGCAGCAGCATTACAATAGTAAATCCAAAATGATTTTTTTACTGAAGCAGCTATAGCTGGAATTTTTAACCAAATAATTGCCTTGTCAGCATCATAATATTCAAGATAAAAATTGAGAAAGGTTGTTCCATCTGTATCCGTTATTCGCAAATCTGAATAGTCAGATTTCATGCCCGTAACGAAGGGAACTTCTACTTTGATTTGGTAATCGGTAAGTGCGGTATTCGAACTTTCTTTAATCTGCAATTCCATTCTGCTCTCCCATGGACAAAGCCATTGGGCTTCTAGGAGTGAAGGGCATAGCAATGCCAAGACAAGAAGATTAAAAAATGTTATTTTCAACTGACGGCGTGTTTGCGTCTAATCGAAGTATATAGGGTACTATTCTAAGGACAACAATCCTGCCAACTGTGACGGGCATTTTTTAAAAAAAGTTTATCTAAACCGTAGTATTCCTTAACTTTGTCGATAATTTGATTGACAGCGTATTATTTTTTGTAAATTCATAGAAAAAAAGAAATGGGATTTTTAAGTGAAATAAAGAAATTGCTTTTTGGAGCTACATCAGTGGCAAAGTCTGCCGGAGGAAAAGTAGCAGATGCCGGTAAAGATTTGGGTGCCAAAGCGCTAGATACAACGGGAGACCTTTTAGAAAGTACAAAAGATATTGCCGGAGACGCACTAAAGCAAGCCAAAGACGTAGTCGGAAGCCTTGGTGATAAAGTGGCAGAAGGTTCAGGAGACATATTAGATAGCGGAAAAGGGTTTGTGGAAGGAGTAGGGAGCAAAGTCTTAGATGCCGGCGAAGGATTAATGGAAAAAGCTGGAGGTTTGGCTGAAAATGTTGGAGACAAAGTTTTAGATGCCACTGCTCCATTTGTTGAAAAAGGAAAAAATCTAGCTGAGGATATTGGCGGAAAAATATTGGACAAAGGAGGAGATGCTTTTGATAAAGTGAAAGATGTGGCGGGTGATGCTGGAAAACATGTGGCCAATACCTATAAGGATGCTGGAAATAAATTAGCCGATAAAGCCAAAAATTTTTACGATGAAGCACAGGATGCTGCAGCAGCTGAAGGACGTGATACCGGAACCTTTAAAGATTCGGCAGAAGGGATAGTAGATAAGGCCAAAGGTTTTTTTGATAAAGCTCAAGAGGAGGCTGGGAAGGAAAGTGGAAAAATGGCCAACGCGGCTAATGAGCATATTGAGTCTGATGATTTAAGTGCAATGGTAGAAAAGGCAAAAAAACTTGCAGGCGACGCAGAAGCTAAAGTGGAAAATACTGAACCTTTTACACCTAATTATCAAAGGAAAGACTCTAGCCTTTTGGATGGACATGATGACTTCTTTGATAAGGCCTCTAAATTTGCAGATGGCGATTATCACATGGATGGAAAGAATGATCGTCCTAAAATAGAAAACGATCCAAGTTTTAAGCCAGAAACAGTGGAAGGTAGTACAAAGGGCTTCGAAGATTTGGATGGAGATGGAAGCGACATTATTGATGACGCTATTGTACTTGAAGATTCAAAAGATGGTGAAGAGGATAAGCCCTTGCTTTTAGACGATGGAGTAGAGGATGAGGATGTTTAAAACATAGCTAAACTAAATAGAATTAAGTAGGCCAGGGAGCAATGATCTCTGGCCTACTTAATTTTAAACATGTGATAAGGATAGCAACAATCTGACAAAAGTTCAAAATTTTCCGGTTTGAGCTTTGCCCATTGCTGAAATGCAAAGCTACTGACAGGGTTTTAGTTTAATTAGTCCAAAAAGTAGATTACTTTTGAGCTGTGAATAACGTAATAAAATTATTTTTTTTCCCTCTCATATTTCTTTTTCTAAGCCAAGATCTTCAAGGTCAGCCTATTCCATGTGGTGATAACCCTGATATGACTTCATTCTGTGAAGATGCTTGCGTGGTATGCGATATCGATGGATTCTCTGGGGTAAATAACCTTACAGCGCAGGGCCAAGGATTTGATGAGTTTTGTACAACGCAGTATAATAATATGCAATATATTGCCTTCATCGCAGGAAGTGTAGATCTAACGATACGCGTAGATGTTGGTAGTTGCTCTGGAGGAGCTAACTCCTTGGAAGTAGGATTTTTTCAAACGGATGATTGTGAAAATTTCACTGCTATATCTTTTTGTGATACCGATATCTTCGGAGGAAACAGTACCACTTTCACAAACAATTTTCCACTTGTTGTTGGGCAACATTATTATCTGGTAATTGATGGTAGTAACGGTGCAAATTGTGATTGGACCTTTAATGTTCTTGCTGGGTCTACTCAAGTTCCACCTCTCTCTACTTCAGGCGTTATTTCCGGCCCTACGGTTGTGTGCTCAGGTGAACCTGCAACCTTTAGTACTACTGGTCAAGTAGGAGCTTCAGCTTACGAATGGAGTTTTAACGGAATGCCACAACAAACCACTAGCAGTCTTACAACAGAACTTACTTTTCCCGCTGACGGAATTTATGAACTTTGTGTGATTGGATCAAACGCTTGTAGTGATGCACCACAGTCGTGTACAACCATCTTAGCAAGAACACCTGGGATAACTAACTTAAATGAAAGAATTTGTGATGGGGATTGTGTGGAAGTAAATGGTGTTCAATATTGCGCAACTGGTATTTATCAAGAACGCATAGAAGTTATTCCCGGATGTGATAGTATTATTAACTTGGACCTCACAGTAGTTCCAGTTGCTACCACGGATTTGGCGGTTACAATATGTAATGGTACTTTTTTTCAAGTGGGTGATAGTTTATATACTACAACTGGGAACTTCCAGACCACAGTGTTGACTGTAGATGAATGTGATAGTATCATCTTTTTGGATCTGCTAGCCATCGAATGTGAAATCATTGCCACAGCAGAAGAGATTCCTGTGGTTTGTAAAGGAACAGCAACGGGAACTTTGATTTTTTCCGTCAATCAAGGAGAAGCACCACTAACTTATACCTATACTAATATCGCAAATAGTGCCATCACGGGCACAGGTATGACAAATCTGTTGACAAACAATGAAGTGCCTGGAATTCCAGCTGGTACCTACCAAATTTATGTTTCAGACAATTTCGGTAATGATGCTGTCGTACTACAAGATGTATCCGAGCCGCCTACTTTAGTTGTTGATTTAATTCCAAGCCTTTTTGGAGTTTATAATGTAAGTTGTTTCGAGACAATGGGCATGCCTGGTAATGATGGATCCTTATTGGCAATTCCTTCAGGTGGTGTTCCACCTTATAATTATTTCTGGTCAACAGGAGATTCGACAAATAGTTTGGATCAATTGAGTCCTCAAAACTATCAGGTTTCTATTACAGATAATGTTGGCTGCCTGCTGGAAGCAAACTTCACAATGGTTCCACCGCCACCGCTAATGGCTGATGTAGATTTTAGAGATCCAACCTGCGATGGATTTGAATCCGGCCAAGTGGAAGTGCTAAGTACTGTGGGTGGAACGCCCGATTATTCTTACGCCTTGAATGATCAAAATTTTCAACCAAGTCTAATATTTAATAATCTTCCCGAAGGCGTATATGAATTGCAGATCATGGATGCTAATGGCTGTGTCTTAGTGGAGCAGTCTGAAATATTTGCACCAGCGATTCCAGTTGTTGAAGTCCTTGAAGATATCACTATTGATTTAGGGGATGAAGGTATATTAGCACCATTAGTAAATATCAGTGACTTCTTAAATATAACTTGGACGGATAGTACTAATTTGAGTTGTTGGGATTGCCTAGAAACTTTTGCCAGTCCAGTAAATGACGAAATATTTTATTTGAATTTGACTTCACTTGATGACTGTAGTACTGAAGCCCAAGTAAAAGTTACTGTCAATAAAAATAGACCAGTTTATATTCCCAATGTTTTTTCTCCGAACGGAGATGGAGTCAATGATGAATTCACTATTTTTTCAAAAAATATTATTCAAAATATTGATCAACTTACGATCTATCATAGATGGGGAGGTCAAATCTTTAAGCAGACTGATTTCTTGCCAAATGATTTATCGGTAGGTTGGGATGGAAAAATTAATGGAAAGAATGCTCAGCCTGGAGTTTATATTTATATCGCCAGAGTTACCTTTATCGATGGAGTGACAAGGGACTATCGAGGGGACGTTGCTGTGATGCGGTAGTTCCACACAACCAAAAAATAGAGAATTGATGAAAATTCTTTTATTCTATTTTTTGAAAAATTTATTTACGGAATTTGGAGTTCTAATGAAATAAACTCCTGTTGGAAGAGCAGATAATTCAATTTGATACATTGCTTTAGCAAAACTAGTTATTACTACCAGGTTATTAACTGCGTTGCCTGAAATGTCCATAATCTCTATGACATCTTGGTTAATGTCAAGTCCAGAAATGGTAATAAGATTAGTGGCTGGATTTGGATATATATTAACTGCCTCAGCTTCATTTTTCTTCCTATTAATTGATACGACTGAAGAATAGGAGAATTGTTGTTCAAAATCTGTTTGTTTCAGGCGGTAATAGGATAATTGATGATTTGTCGCTTCATCTCTATAGCTGTATGAAGTAGGTGAGTATACTGAACCACTTCCATTTATTTTAGCTATTTGTTCCCAGCTTATTCCATCTTTTGAACGCTCAATTGTAAAATAGTCGTTATTCGTTTCTGTTGCCGTCGTCCAATCAAGCTGAACATTATCATTTTGTAATAAAGTTGCGTTAAAAGTGATTAATTCAATTGGAAGAACAATCGCACTTAAATTTAATTTGAATCCTTCTCTAGAAATTTTTGTGGCTTGATAAAGCCAAGTAAATCCAGTTACACCATTCATCCTGATATCATGGATTGTACCTGCCCCTTTATTCTGTTCTTTGAGTATTACCGAATCATCTCCAACAATAGCATTTGGGACACTTCCCGTTGGCATTGCTATACCGTCTACGGTCATTGGTAGTCCACCATTATTTGAAATTTCGGTAACTGTAATGTCTTTTCCGTCAGGATTGGATACGGTGATTGTTTCTGTTAAAATAAGATTTTCAAAATTCCTTAACTCAACATCTCCAGTACCGTTTAAAAAAGTTAAGGTCATTGAAGCTCCATCAGAATCTCTAATAAATACTATTGTTGGGTCTACAGAATCAATCGATGGATTGCCTGCAACTATATTTACATTTATTCTAACGTTCAGTCCTGTACCTCCAAAGTTGTTATAAACAGCACCGTCTATAAAGGTATCACCCAAATTTAAACCAGTAGCTGCAACCCAGTCTATTTGAGCAGACAAGGAGAAAAGCGAGAATAAATTAAAAAAGAGTAATAGGAGAATATTTTTGCTGAATAACCGCATAATTCTATGTTTAATAGGGATAACATTCTTACTTCCGAAATTACCGTGCCATCTTTTAAGATCATAAAGAAAAAAACAGTGCAGAACTAAGCCAGGTGCGATATCTTCCCTCTGTTCGTATATCGTATGGTTGGTAACTTAATTCCTCTTATTCCAGTTCTTGGAACCTCATTTATTAAGCTACATATAAAACAATATCACCCTTCTTTTCATTAGCTTTACTGAAGTTGTTTTTCCACAGAAATTTGAAAAATGAATCTTAACATAAAGGATACTTTTAATAAAGAATTACCAGCCGATCTTAATCGCAATAATAATCCGCGACAAGTGGAAGCGGCATGCTTTTCCTATGTCACCCCTAGAGTTCCCTCCGATCCTAAACTACTTCATGTTTCGAAGGAAATGCTTTCCAATATCGGTTTAAGTTCAGCGGACCTAAAAGAGAAGCATTTTCTCAAAGTGTTCTCTGGTGCAGCAGTGCTAGAAAATACAGATCCCTATGCCATGTGCTACGGCGGTCATCAATTTGGACATTGGGCAGGACAACTGGGAGACGGTAGGGCAATCAACTTGTGTGAAGTAGAACATAAGGAAAAACGCTGGGCATTGCAACTGAAAGGGGCAGGGGAGACCCCCTATTCGCGAACCGCAGATGGATTAGCTGTCCTTAGATCTTCGATAAGAGAACATCTTTGCAGTGAAGCCATGTTTCATTTGGGCGTACCTACCACTCGGTCATTGTCATTGATGATCACAGGAGATGAAGTTTTACGCGACATGCTGTACAATGGAAATGAAGCGTATGAAAAAGGAGCGGTCGTTTGTAGAGTAGCACCATCGTTTATTCGCTTTGGGAATTTTCAAATATTTGCAGCACGTGGAGATAAGGATAATTTGAAAAAATTGGCGGACTATACGATCAGTCATTTCTTCCCAGGTATTGAAGCCGGAACCAAGGAAGGGTACATCCAATTTTTTCAAGCAGTCGCCAACAAAACTTTGGAGATGGTGATCCATTGGCAACGGGTTGGATTTGTACATGGCGTGATGAACACGGATAATCTTTCCATTCTGGGTTTGACAATTGACTATGGTCCATACGGTTGGCTAGAAGATTACGATCCCGGATGGACACCAAATACTACCGACGCACAAGGAAAACGATATCGTTTTGGAAATCAACCGAACATCGCCTTGTGGAATCTTTTTCAACTCGCAAATGCTTTGATGCTACTTATTGAGGAGGAATATCCACTTTCTGCAGTCTTAGATAAATTCAGAAGTGATTATGCTGTTCATTATCCAAAGATGCTTCGTAGTAAATTGGGATTTGAATTAAGGGAAAAAGAAGATGAATCTATCGCCAAGGAGTTAGAAAGGCTATTGCAATTATCTGAGACAGACATGACTATTTTTTATAGAAACTTATCCAACTATAGAAAGAACGATGTCATTACCGAGGGTACTTCATTTTTGAACCCAATTCTTGATGCATTTTACAAGCCTGATGAATTGACAGGAGATATCTTGAATGATTGGCGAACTTGGATGATTAATTACCTAAACAGGATTCAAAAGGAAACTCAATCGGATGCGGAACGCAAATTGTCGATGGATAAGGTGAACCCTAAATATGTGCTGAGAAACTATATGGCGCAATTAGCCATTGATAAGGCGGATGCAGGTGACTATGCGTTAATCGAAGAACTTCATCAGCTATTGAAAGATCCTTACGGCGAACAACCTGAGCAGGAGCAATGGTTTGTGAAGCGGCCCGAATGGGCGCGGCATAAGGTGGGTTGTTCCATGCTTTCTTGTAGTTCGTAATTTTTGAAAAAAGTAGGGAATTTTTCGATTGCTCTGGATGTTATTTGTTTACTTTGCAATCCAATTTTGCTCGCTAAGCCCTAGCTAGCGATATTGAAAGACATATTTAAATGCTCGCTTAGCTCAGTTGGTTTATCTACCTGAGTTCCTCGGGCAGACAGGGAGTATCGCCTTGACATGGCGGGGGTCAGATTTGGAAGACATATTTTAATTGCTCGCTTAGCTCAGTTGGTTTAGAGTATCGCCTTGACAGAGATGTCTCCCCTTGATTTTTTCAATAATAAGTTTATGATTATCAGGAAGTTATGAAAATGACACCGTGTCGGTTTTCTAAATATTCTTTAATTATATAAACTTATTGACACCATGATTTCGCCAGAAGCAAAGATTATCTTATTCAAGGGTAAGAAGCTCAAAGACAGAACCCATCCCATTGTATTACAAGTTAAAGTCGGCACGAACGATTACAGGCGTATAAGCTTATCTATGTCCGCGAAAGATTCCAACTGGAATGCTACAGATGCAAGATTTAGAGACAAAAATAATGATCACGAGAACCGAGAGTTGTTTGAGTATGAAGAAAGGGCTAATAGTGTACTAGTTGAATCCATCAAGAAGATGAGGGAAGAGAGATTACCCTTTGATTATAACCGATTCAAGAATAAGTTTCTAGGTAGAGAATTTGATGACGGAGACAAACCAAAAAATCTACTAGGGTTTATATGGTGGTATGCTGAAGAACTTAGAGAAAAAAACAAGATAGGAACACTTACTACTTTTACAACCTTGCACTCCGTTTTAATAACTCATGGCTGTAATGAATCTGTTATGCTTGATGATGTAGATGTGGATTTTCTTGAAAACTTTGAGAAGGAATTGGTAAAAAGAGTTAATCCACATACTGGCGAATTAATCAAGAAAGGCTCGGTTTTCAGTTATTTCAAAAATCTTAAATCAATTTTCAATAAAGCAATCTATTATAGAGTAACCAAGAACTACCCATTTAAGAATAAAGCTAATCCATGGGGATATTCTTTTGCACACTTAAAGAGCCCTCGTATCAGCAAATCTTTAAGTGATGAGCAGATAAAGAGATTTTTCGAATTTGATTGGAAAAATGGAACTCGACAACAAAAACTTGCTTGGAAGGTCGCATACTTCATTTACCATTTTAGAGGAATACCTATAGGTGATGCAGCACGTCTAACAACAAAAGATATAATAAACAATCAAGTGATGTTTGGTAGAATTAAGACAAGTAGTAAAGTCCCTAATATTCCTATCAATGAAAAGAGGCAATGGATAATAGACTTACTTAAAGCTTCTACAGATGGGCTTCATTTGCTGCCAATTTTACATAAGGGTAGACATGATACGCCTCAATCAATCAATAATAGAGTTAACAAGATGAAAACGTTGGTTAATTCTGGAATGAAGGAAATAGCAACGATTCAAGGAATTGAATTTGACAAGTTGTCAACTTATGTTTTACGCCATACCTTCAGTCGTAAGGTATTAGAGAAGTATGGCATTTGGCATCTAAAAGAGACTTTAGGTCATAAAAGTGTGAATACTACTCAACATTATGCCACGAGTCTTTCAAGTAAAGAATTAGAAGTGACAGATTCCGTTTTTGAATAGGAACAAGTAATGATATTTAACAAATAATAATCTGTTTTAAGAATATAACTTTTGATTGGACTATGAATAATTAATCACTATACTTATATTATTTAGTAGAATTACTAATCAAAATGTCCTTGCACATCATATTTATTGAAGCTGAAGAAGGAGGCTATTGTTCTTATATCGCATGAGTCCAATGAGTTAACGGTCAAGGTGAAACCATTTCGGAAGCAAAAGAAAATGTAATCGATGCTTACGAATTAATGGTTAAATGTAGCATCGAGGAATCAAAGGAGATTCCAAATAGTTTCATTAAATTTTTTGCGAACGCATAATCAATATGAAAAGACGTGATTTCGTTAAACATCTTGAAAAAAATAAATGTTTTCTTATTAGAGAATGAGGTAGACATTCTGTCTTTCAGAATAATAAGAATATGAGAAAAACTACGATTCCTAGGCATAAAGAAATTAAGAAATGGTTGTGTAAGAAAATATGCAAAATTGATTTGGAGATTCCTTTGCCGAAAGGGCTTTAGTTTAACGGAGGAAATAATTACTTTAGGTTCCTTCGATTCACCTTATAACCTAAATCTCCGTTTTTTTGGATAAATTGATGTCATTCATACTTTCGTACGTTTCAATCTTAAAGAATTTGCAATAACAGAAACAGAACTAAAACTCATTGCTAATGCTGCTATCATTGGTGAAAGTAGAATACCGAAGAATGGGAATAATACTCCAGCTGCAATAGGTACACCCAAAGTGTTGTAAATAAGTGCAAAAAACAAATTTTGCTTGATATTTCGCATCACAGAATTACTTAAGTTTTTGGCTTTTACAATACCGTGTAAATCACCTTTAACCAAAGTTATGGTAGCACTTTCTATCGCTACATCTGTTCCTGTTCCCATTGCAATTCCAACATCACTTTTTGCCAGTGCTGGTGCATCGTTAATTCCGTCACCAGCCATAGCCACTACTCTTCCATTTTCTTGGAGTTTCGTAACTTCTTTGAGTTTGTCTTCTGGTAGCATACTGGCTTTAAAATCTGCCAGATTTAATTCTGATGCTACTGCTTGTGTTGTATCGTGATTATCGCCTGTAAGCATGATGACATCAATGCCTTTATCCTGAAGCTCTTTAATAGCTTTAGCACTTGTTTCTTTTATTTTATCTCCTATAACCACATATCCTAACACGTTTTCATCTATTGATAAATAAGAAACTGTTTTGCCTTGTTGTTGGTAGCTTTTAGCTTCGCCTGCCATTTCAGACGTAAGGTCTGCTTTAGCATATTCCATCATTTTAGGATTGCCTAATGCTACTATTTTGCCATCTATTTTGGCTTCAACACCTTTTCCAGTGACTGCACTAAAATCTTCAGACTTCAATATTTCTGCATTTTGCTTTTTTCCGTATTTCACAGTGGCTTCCGCTAAAGGATGTTCGCTGTTGGTGTTTAATGAAACGATGTATTGAAGTATCTCCTTTTCATTTAAGTTGTCACCAAAAGCACCTACTGTTTCTACCGTTGGTTTTCCCTCGGTAATAGTTCCTGTTTTATCAACGATAAGGGTATTTACTTTGGCCATTTTTTCAAGTGCTTCTGCATTTTTAATCAACACTCCATTTTGAGCACCTTTACCAACACCTACCATAACCGACATTGGAGTAGCTAAACCTAATGCACAAGGACATGCGATAATTAGGACTGCAATTGCGTTCACCATCGCATATACGTAGGCAGGTTCTGGACCCCAAATAGACCATACAATAAATGTGGTGATTGATATGATAACTACAACTGGCACGAAGTAACCCGAAACTTTATCTGCCAAACTTTGAATAGGAGCTCGACTACGACTGGCATCATTAACCATGTGAATGATTTGTGACAATAATGTATCACTACCTACTTTTTCGGCTTTCATTAAAAATGATTGATTACCATTGATTGTTCCGCTACTTACTTTATCTTCTTTTGATTTGTTAACAGGTATAGGTTCACCTGAAATCATGGATTCGTCAATGGTGGTTTCGCCATCCGTTATCATGCCATCCACAGGAATTTTATCACCTGGTTTTACTTTTAGAATATCACCTATTTCTATCTTATCGATACTGACTTCAACTTCTTCACCATCTACGATTTTAATGGCTTTATTAGGGGCTAATTTCAATAGTTCCTTTACTGCCGAATTGGTTTGGCTATGTGCTCGAGCTTCTAACAATTGACCTAAAAGTACCAAGGTCAGAATAACAGTTGCTGCTTCAAAATAGACGTGTACAGCACCTGATGAGGTTTTGAATTGCTCTGGAAATACATCTGGAAACAACATTCCAATAACACTAAATAACCAAGCTACACCTGCACCTATTCCAATAAGTGTAAACATATTGAGATTCCACGTTTTAATACTTTTGTATGCTCGCTCAAAGAACATCCACGTAGCATAAAACACTACTGGAATGGATAATGCAAACTGAAACCAATTCCAATATCTCTGGTTCATTATATCGTACAATGGATTATTATTGAGCATTTCGCTCATTGCAATGAAGAAAATAGGTAATGTGAATGCTGCTGCTATCCAAAACTTCTTTAATAGTTTTTTATAGGTTTTTTCTTCTACTGAAGTATCAGGTTGCATTGGTACTAAATCCATACCGCAAATAGGACATGAACCTGCTTCATCTTTAACAACTTCTGGGTGCATTGGACACATCCATTGATCTGTTGTAGCTGTTGATAGATATTGTTCTTCGACCAAATCCATTCCGCAAACAGGACAATCGCCTGGTTTATTATAAGTTTTATCGCCTTCGCAAAGCATAGGGCAATAAAGTGTACCAGTGCCTTTTGCTGTTTGTTGGTTTTCCTTTTTATCTTCTAAATGGTGATGATGTTCACCTTGTTTATGAATACTGTATTTCCCGCCATCATTTTTTAAGGCTTCTTGAAATGTTTCTATAGGAATATGCATTACCATTTCGATTGTAGCTTCTGCCTTTTCTAAATTGACTGTTGCATTTGAAACACCCAGTACTTTTGAAAGTGTTTCTTCTACGTGAGTACGACATCCGTTGCAAGTCATTCCGTGTATGTGATATGTGTGTTTCATTCTGTTTTTGTTTTGTGCATACCCGAGCTTAATTCATAAGAACCAGCGGAATGCGGTATTATTTCAAAATAAAAAGCGGTTGGAGCTTTGTAACCACCATAAACTCTCACACCTTGCATATCGCATTGTAGGTTGTACAATCTGATTTTCCCATCGTATTCTGCTACGGTATAAAAATCTTTCGAAAACCATTTGAGCCTTTCGCTTAATGTTGGATCTATGTTATCCAATAAATAGTCATTTATTTGGAAAGAATGGAACTCAACGGGATCATTTCTTAGTCCCAAGTATTTACCTATGTATAAAGTCGTTTCGTTTCTGGCAACACCATACCAATTTACATTTCCGATTCCGACAGGAATAGTTTTCATTTCATCATATGCGATATGGCTTTCTATTAATTCTGACTGTATTGAGTTTGAAACGAATTGTTTATTTGCCAAAGTGAATAGAAGGTATAAGGAACTAATGATTAATCCTATTTGATTTGCCCGACTCCATTTTTGGTTTTTTGACTTCTGGTAAATTGTAACGATTAAACCAATGAGTAAGGGAAGAGTGTAAACAGGATCTACAATATTTATACTATCGAAACTCACCCGGCAATCGCTAAATGGCAAAAAAAGTTGTGTCCCATAAGCGGTAAATGCATCTAGCAGAATATGAGTAAACAATGCCAGCCAAGTGAATACAAGTAATTGTTTAAAGGGAATCTGTTTTGTCCATTTTATTTTTGTAAGGACGTAGGCAAG
>CALGJW010000289.1 GCA_937930025.1 uncultured Saprospiraceae bacterium
TAAATTATATACGGTGTTGGCAGTAGTTTATTTAACTTTATTCAAATATTTTTTCACAAGTTTTTTGTATTCTTCAGGGATATTTTCTAATTGAAGTATGTAGTAGGTGTTCTTTCCTTTATGCATGGCTTTTATCGCACCATTATTTTCTAGTTTTCTTAGATGATGGTTAATAGATGTTCTAGAAAGATGTTGATTTTTAAAATATTGGAGATATAGATTCGTGTCTAATTTTCAGACCTGCCGACCGTGAATGAAATGAAGGTTGGAAACTAAAAGAATGAATTCCGCTGATTTGGCCAATAACAATTTTAAAATTTACCCACCTAATCCAAGAAATTAAAAGAAAAATCCTACTAATTCAAATCCTCCCAAGTACCACCAGTCCAAACTTTCACCTTGTCATCATTTTTATCGTAGTATATAGTTCCTTTTTCTGGACTCGTAGGAGCGTCAAGGATTGGATTAAGTTTCATGAAATCTCTTACATGAATTGCACCATTGAATTCTAATTTATCTTGCTGGAAATCTCCATAAATCAAAGGAGTTGCAGTTCCACTATTATCGATATATAATTTTTCAGAACCAAGTTCACCTATTCCTGAATTTGCCCCAATAAAAATATTTCCAAGACCACTTACATTGGCTTGTCCTGCGTTGGCTCCAAGGTAAACGTTGTTAGTTCCTGATTCATTTTCAAAACCTGAACTGGCACCAAGGAAAAGATTATTCTGTCCACTTAAAGTTTTAAAGCCTGCATTAAAACCTATCACCACATTTGAGAAAGAAGCGGTACTCATTGTTGATGCTTGCATTCCAACAAATACATTTCCTGAACCCGTATCATTTGACTTGCCAGAAAGATTTCCCAAGAAAACATTGTTGCTTCCGCTTGTTGAGCTTTGACCTGCTGAACCACCAATGAAAACATTATCGCTAGCATTAGATTCATCGATATTTAATCCCGCATCCTTTCCAATGACTACAGAGTTAACGTCAAAAGCAAAATCAACTCTTTTATCAAATTGAACAATATCTTCAAAAATGACTCTTTCATTTTGACCAAAACAAATCAAAAATTGGAATACTAATACAAGAGTAATAGTTAGGTTTTTCATCACTAATCTTTATTGAGCAGTTACTAATACATTACGTATTAAGTTAATAAGAAATATGGTTTGATGGAGATGGTGTGAATAGAGTACGAAGATAACCTAAACCAAGCGCAATGTCTATACGCTTAGCGTAACTATTAGTGAAATTAGACTTTATCCCTACGGATATATACTTAGAAAAATGGTTCAAGCCAGTGCAGCTTCGTACAAGGCGTTTCGCTGTTTTTTCATCTCGTCACTAGAAAGGTATTCAGTGAAGTCCATCAATCGGTCGGTCATTCCGTTTGGCGTTATTTCGATGATGCGATTGCAAACAGTTTCCATCAATTGGTGATCATGCGAGGTCATAATTAAGGAACCTTTGAAATCCTTTAATCCATTATTCAAAGCAGTGATAGATTCCAAATCCAAGTGATTGGTAGGTTCGTCTAATAGCAAAAAGTTAGGATGGCCTAACATAGATTTACTCAACATGCAACGAACCTTTTCTCCCCCTGATAGCACACTTGATTTTTTAAAAACTTCTTCTCCTCCAAAAAGCATTCTACCGAGAAAACCACGAATGAACTGCTCGTCTTTATTTTCTGAGAATTGTCTTAACCAACTCATCAAGTCTAAGTCTTGATCACCTGAGAAAAATGCTTGGTTTTCGTTTGGCAAATATTCCGAAGTGATGGTTTGTCCCCATTCAATATCCCCAGAATCAGCATCTGTCTTGCCACTCATGACTTCGTAAAAAGCAGTTAGTGCAGAAGAGTCTCGACTAACTAATCCAATTTTTTCACCCTTGTTCATGGTGAAAGAAATGTTGGCAAAAAGTACTTTTCCGTTGTGATTTTTCTTACTCAATTTATCAACTCTCAGAATTTGATCTCCGATATCTCTTGACGGTTGCCAAGCGATAAATGGATATTTACGAGAGGAAGGTTTTATATCTTCAAGGTTTAATTTATCTAAGGCTTTCTTTCTACTGGTGGCTTGTTTTGACTTAGATGCATTCGCTGAGAAACGTTGGATAAATTCCATCATCTCTTTTCGCTTCTGCTCGGTCTTCTTATTCTTGTTGGCCATTTGTGAAGCCATCAACGTACTTGATTCATACCAGAAGCTATAATTTCCTGTGTATATTTTTATCTGCGCAAAATCAATATCTACCGTATGCGTACAAACCATGTCAAGAAAGTACCTATCGTGAGAAACTACAATTACTGTATTCTTAAAATCAGCTAAAAAATTTGCTAACCAAGTTACCGTCTCTGCATCCAAATCATTGGTAGGCTCATCTAATAAGAGTAAATCAGGATCTCCGAATAAGGCTTGAGCAAGTAAAACTTTTACTTTTTGAGGACCTGTAAGCTCTTCCATTTTTTTATAATGCAATGCTTCGATCACACCGAGGTTACTCAATAATTCCGCAGCATTAGATTCTGCTTCCCAGCCACCCATTTCACCATAGCGGTTTTCTAAATCTGCAGCGCGTAATCCTTGCTCCTCAGAAGCTTCCGGATTCATATAGATGGCATTCTTCTCCACCATGATTTCATACATCTCCTTATGACCCATGAGAACCGTGTTTAACACGTCCATCTCTTGAAATTCAAAGTGATCCTGCTTTAGAACAGCCATTCGATTCCCGGGCTCTAACCCTACGGTTCCTCGATTAGGGTCTATTTCTCCCGATAAGATTTTCAGAAAGGTGGATTTACCTGCGCCATTAGCGCCAATTACGCCATAGCAGTTACCTCTGGTGAAGGCTAAATTTACTTCGTCGAAAAGTACGCGTTTTCCGTATTGGAGGCCGATGTTGGAAACAGTAAGCATGTTGTATAAGATTCAGTTTATAAATTCATGGTAGCCATACTTAAAGGCTAGAGTCGGGTAAAGACCCGTAAAAATACAAATCGTGTGATAAGTCATTGCATATCACACGATTGGGAAAAGTTCAAATTGGCAAATATTTTAAGATTGTCCGTATTTATCCAGAATGTACCTAGCTTTAAGTACTTCCTTTCTTCTCAATACAGAAGGCTTAATAAAATGCTTTCGGGATCTTAATTCC
This sequence comes from uncultured Saprospiraceae bacterium, assembly GCA_937930025.1. Classification (GTDB taxonomy): domain Bacteria; phylum Bacteroidota; class Bacteroidia; order Chitinophagales; family Saprospiraceae; genus JABDJM01. Next base: position 3,175 of record CALGJW010000289.1, read on the forward strand.
TTAGTTACCCCTACTTTTTGATGCTTTCGCTTGTAGCGTTTTAGCGCTTTGTCAATTGATTCGCCGTCTTTAACGTCAATAATTAGCATAAATATGTTTTACTTTTTGAACTTTTCTAATGTTTTCAAGGGTTTGAGCCCTTCCCATTCCTTTTAATAGAAATGGAGTGCAAAAGTACGAAAGATCTCTAAAAGATGAAATAGGTATTGAAAAAAAATCAAGGTTCTATTGAATTTCCACAACTTTTATCTTGAAAATCAAAACGGAGTTTCCTGGAATGTTGATATCCTTTTCAATGATAGGTCTTGGACCATAGGCTAACTGGCTCGGTATCAAAAGATAACCTTCTGCTCCTCGCTTAAAAAAGCTGAGCCCTTCTTCCCAACCTTGGATGGTTTTTCCTTGCCCCAAAGTGAATTCAAAAGGCGATTTTCCTTCCGTACTATCGAATACAGTTCCGTCTAGGAGCATCCCAGTATAAGCCACTGATAACTTGTCCCCGGCTTTGGCAAACTCTTTTTTTCCTTTTTTCTTAATCATATAACTAAGGCCGGAAGGAAGCCGATTGACCTTCAATTTATTCTTTCGAGCATAATTGACGATGTCCACCTTATCTGATTCCAGTTGCTGCCTTTTCTTTTTTTCAAAGGCAGCTCTAGCCTTGGCCTCCTCCTTTTTCATATAATTATCATACCCTTCTTGATCCATAATATCTATGAGTTCGATTTCGTAGATCAAATCAGCATCAGGAGGTACTATATTTCCTACCCCTCTTTTACCATAGGCTAGCTGACTAGGAAGGGCCAATGTGCCTTTTGCGCCTTTTTTGAAATGAACTAGTCCCGTTTCCCAGCCCTGAATGACTTGTCTTTTCCCAAGTTGAAAAACCAGAGGTTCCTCCTTGGGTGATTCGTCAAAGGTTTTACCATCGAGTAGTTTCCCAACAAAGGACAACTTGATATAGTCCCCCACTTCAGGTTTTTTTCCCTCACCAGCAGTCTCTAGTTGATAGAATAGTCCATTAGGGGTTGATTTGGCCTGGGGCAGTTTGGCTTCCACAAAGGATTCTAACGGTTGTGCAGTCAATTGACTGTCAAGCACTAAAAAACTACAAATAAATACTATGTATAAATACTTCATAACTCCTTGATTTCAAATTAGCTAGCCTTCTTCTACGCAATATTAATGACTTGGATTCAAAAAAAATTGCCTTTGATCGCATCCTTCTTACCCCCGATCACGTAAACATTAGCGCTATTACTATATGTTTTATACCGTATTTCTGGTATAATGATTGTTTGTAATATGTTTTTGTGAAAAGAGTATTCATCCTTTTCGCTCTACAAAATAGCGATCCTTTTAGAAATAAAGGGATCCCATCTCGAAACCGTACACCCACAAACCGTAATGGTTGTAATGTAATCCATTGCAACAGTTTCTTCATTTTGGAGATTTCGATCTCTTGAGTCCTAGAAGCTGTCTCTTGGAATGCGGTACTACACCAACAAATTATTTATTGACTAATTAATTGCGTGCCCCCCGCTATGCGCTGGTGCGTGTATTTATCAACCCAATTTTATTCTAGTATGAAGAAAATTTATTTAACCATTGGTTCGACTATTAAACTACTCGGACTAATTATTTTAACCATGACAGCGCTACAAAATGCCAATGCGCAAGTAGTATGTCACGTACCTGGTGCGGTTTCGATTAACCTCGGTGCAACAGGTTCTCACCTAGTGACTGGAGACGAAGTAGTTATTTCTACTGGTTCCCCAATTACTGGTGTTACATTAAGTCTTGACGGCATGAACGGACCACCGGCTCCAAACCCGCTTACTTGTAGCCTTCTTTTAGGAGGACCTAGAACTATTTGGGTAATGGTAGAAACAGCAAATGGAAATAGCTGTATGACTTCTGTCATTTTGCAAGACAAATTTGCTCCAGTCCTGGAATGCCCTACTCGGACTATTGCTTGTAATGAGGATTTTAATGTGAACAGTATGGCTAATCCTCCAGTTGTAACGGACAATTGTTCTACTGGGAGCGGCATTACGCTTACTATGAATCAAGTATTCTTAAATGGAACTACGGACTTTACTGGCCCATTTGATCCTTCAGCGGCTACCGATAATGCTGCTGCTCAAAACACAACGATTGAGTTCAATCCTACTAATACGGAATTGACCATCAATAATAGCACAATCGGTGGTGGACTTGGCATGTGTAATGCTCCAGATATGAGCGATCCAACTTGTGCTGTAGTTGAAGTATGCTACGCAATTCCAGCATCAGGTACCCTTAGTTTTGATTGGATTCGAGATGCACCAGGTGCCTCTAATTTTCCTGGAGTAGATCCATTTGGCTACAGTATCGATGGAGTAATAACTAATGTATCAACTTTAGGATCTGGAGTTCAAGACGGTTCACTTTCCCTAGCTTTAAATTCTGGAGAAACTTTTTGTTTTCTTCTAGGGTCTAATAGAGTAGGACCTGCTTTTTTTGCAACCGTAAGCAATTTAGACTATTCTTTTGATCCTGCAAATGCTTGTAACAATGATTACGTGATCAAGCGTTGGACTGCTACAGATGAATATGGAAATAGCAGTTCTTGCGATCAATTTATTTACAGAGATATTACAGCCGATATAGTATTTCCTGACAGCCTTTTGACTTCTAAAGGAACTGCAATTTTGTGTGAAGATTTTAATGAGAGTACTTACGCAAAAGATGTAAATGGTAATCCTGCTGTATCTGAAACTGGTTTTCCAACTGGATGTAGTATCAATTATACTTACACGGATGTTTTAATTTCTGGATGTGCTCCTGGAGAAACTTCAGGCTGTAAAAAAATTAATAGAACTTTCCACATTGTAGGTCAATGTGCACCATATACGAAGACCACTTACGTACAACAAATACAAATTCAAGATTTAAGAGGACCGGTATTTGATGGTCTTCCAACTGTGATTAACACTGGAACACCAAGCCATGCTTGTGTCTCTTTAGATTATACTTTGCCAGTACCAACTATCACTGACAATTGTTCTGCTATTGAAGATTACACTGTAAGTTCTACAGCTGGTCAAATCGTAGATGGAGTATTGACAGGATTACCTCTTGGAAATCATTCTGTAACTTATAGAGTGGAAGATTGTTGTGGAAATCCTACAACCGTAACCATTCCTGTTAACGTTGTAGACAATGCGCCTCCTACTGCAAACTGTGAATTGTTCAGAACGGTTAGTTTATCGACTGATGGATTTGGATTCGCATTTGCGAGTTCTTTCGACGATGGATCAAATGATAATTGTAATCCTGTATTCTTCAAAGTATTGAGAATGGAGGAAACAGCTTGTATTGCCAAAAACGGAGATGATGATCCAAATAAAGCTGGATCTCAAGCTTACTACGATGATGGCGTATTTTTCTGCTGTGAGGATTTAATGCAATCTTCTGTTCAAGTTTTGTTTAGAGTATTTGATGTTAATCCTGGAGCAGGTCCTGTTAACCCAACTAGTATGTTGCCGGGTGGATTTCTTTATGGACATTACAACGACTGTATGGTTAATGTTACTGTTACTGACAAGCTTCCTCCTGCTATCACTTGTCCTTCTAAGGTTACTGTAAGTTGTGACTTCTGGTTTGACATGGATAATTTAGCGGCTACATTCGGAACGGTAAGAACTGATGCGGCAGACGTTACTACTTTTCAAGTAGATGCGGACCTAGACGGTATAGATGCAAATGATCCTTGGATCACAGATGGTCTTGTTTCTGGAAATTGCATGTTCAATGTTATAGAACTTCCTGCAACTGAAGTAGTTGGTTGTGGTGGAGCTCGAGAGATCACTAGAACTTTCCAAGTAGGAAATGGATCTCACATGAGAGAATGTACGCAAGTAATTACAGTTGGAGGTCCTGAATTTGACTTTGATGGCACTAATTTCAACTGGAACTTTACCTCCAATCAAACATTTACTTTGACTGGTTGTGATCCAAATACTGACATAACTAATCCGTTGATCCCACAACCAACTATCGATGCTAGTGGATATTGTGGATTAATTTCAGTTACTCATTCTGATCAAGTACTGGCTCCAGAGCCTAACTCTTGTCAAAAGATTTTGAGAACTTGGGAAATTAGAAACATTTGCCAATGTCCAATAGGTCATGTTACCCTGGTAAATGGTCAAGGGTATTGGTCAAGAACTCAAATTATTAAAGTATTTAATACTGATGCTCCTGAATTTTCAACTTGTCAAGATACGACCCTTGCATGTGGATCTACTGCGGTAGAACTTCAACAAGTTGTATCGGATGATTGTAGCACTATTGCTGAAACTGATATTTCAGTTTTCATCTTAGAAGATGGATCAAGTACACCAACTGAAATTTCTTTTGTTTATAATCCTTTGGATGGAACAATTACTGTAAATCTTACCGGTCTTTCAGATGGAACACACCAAGTAATTTGGAAGGCTAAAGATGGCTGTGGGAATCTTGGTCAATGTGTGCAGGATGTTACAGTTGGAGGTGCGGATAACGAGGCTCCTCAATTAGATATAAACAGTATTACCGTTAGTAATCAAGCAAATACCGTAACTGGATTTATTACTGCCTTTGATAACTGTGAAGATGAAGCTAACTTGATTTACAATTGGACCGTTATTCTTGGCACCGGTGTATCCTCAACTAGTACGTTGACTGGAACAGGAAATACTTTGACAACGATTGACTACACAGGTTCTGGTGTAATTACCGTTCAGTTCATCGTAAGCGATGGCGTAAATTCTGCCATGTTGGTAAATCAAGATTTCAATGTTTCTTCCCCTCAAACTGCCATCATCTCTGGTGCCATCTCTGATGCTGCTGGACAAATGGTTGAGTCAGTACATGTAGATGCTGGGATTGGTGCAACTGATATGACAGATGACAATGGAGCGTATGAATTTTCTCCGGTTGAAACCAACCAAGACTACTCAATCGAACCTACTAAGAATGATGATCCACGAAACGGATTGACAACCTTAGATTTAGTTTTAATGGCACGTCATATTATTGGACTTCAGCCATTGACTACTCCTTATAAGTTGATCGCGGCAGATGTAACGAATGATGAGTTGATTGATGCATTTGATCTTCTTGAACTACAGAAATTGTTGATCTGGAATATTAGCGAATTCACAAATAACTCATCATGGAGATTTGTTGATGCCGCCTATAATTTCCCTAATCCATCAAACCCTTGGGCAACTGGTTTTCCTGAGACTTATGATATCAATGGATTGAATGCAAATATGTTAGGACTTGATTTCACAGCGGTAAAGATTGGAGATTTAAATGGTGACGCGGTAGCAAATACTTTGGCTCCTGCTCAACTGAGAACAGTAAATGGTATCTATACCATTGAAATTCAAGATCAAACTTTAGCAAAAAATGAAGTAACAACAATTGATTTTGTTGCTAGCGAAGCTGCTGCCTTTAATGGTTTACAAATGACATTAGACTTAGGTCAAATGAACATTGAAGACTATGCTGCAGGATTGTTGAATGTTGATGCATTGACTCTAGTAAATGGACAATATGTAGTTAGCATCGCTGCTGCTAAGCCAGTAATGGTTGAAAAAGGAGATGTATTATTTAGCCTGAATGTTGCATCAAAGAATGTAACAAACATTGCTGCTGAATTACAGATGAACAATAATTTATTGACTTCAGAAGTATATGCTGGAGAAAATAATTTAGAAATATTTGATGCTGCTATTCAGATTGTATCTGATGCACCAATAACTGATGTTCTATATCAAAATCGTCCAAATCCATTCAAGCAGAATACTACTATTGGATTCTACTTAACAAATGGAGGAGAAGCTAATTTGTCAATCTATGATGTATCTGGAAGACGGGTATATTCTGTAGAAGGAACTTATGATGCTGGGTACAACCAGATTGAAATAAGTGCTAATGATTTTGAAGGACAAGGAGTGATGTACTATCAGTTAGATACAGATACTTTCACTGCGAACCGTAGAATGATCATTGTAAAATAAAATTGGGAATGACTCCAAGATAGCTCCGGTTTTTACCGGAGTTATCCTTTAATCTGAATAATAACATTCCACTTTTCGGAAGAGTTATTCAAAGGATGAAAACCAAACGAAGCTGTTCTGGAACTATTTAGAAACAGTTCTTGGAATGCCCCTTCTCGAAAGAGAAGGGGTTTTTTTATGGTAGAGTGAAAAAATATCCCTATGCTATTCAAACCAATGTTGTCCACCAATGATGGACAGCAATGTTTTCCCCTAAAACCTTATATTATAATGCCCACCTTATTACGCTCAATGTAATATTCAATATTTTCTTTCACCACTATGTCTAAAGGTAAATATTGTTGTCGTTCAACCGATTCTTTTTGAACCAAGTGTTTGAATAAACTCATGATACCCAAGTACCCTTGGTTCATTGCGTTTTGATTAATTAAAAAATTAATGGCATTACTTTTTAAATAGTCAATATTAGAAGCTAAAAGATCGAACCCCACAACTTTAATGCCTGCGTAGGATTTCTTATCTGCAATGCTATCAATAAATTTATAAGCTCTTGAGTTGGTAATGAATATGCCACCAAGCTTAGGATTTTCTGCTAAAAGTTTTTTTGAAAAAATTTGGAGTTTAGTTTTTTCATGAAAAGATTCAAAATTCACACTTAGGATTTCTATCTTTTTTTCTAAGCTATTTTTAAAATAATCTTTAAAGCCTCGTTCCTTGTAAATCAAATGATGCGCATCTTTGGTCTCATAATCTAGATTTAAAATACAAACTGTCTGTCCATCATTTAAACCAAAATCCAATAAACGCGCTCCAAGCACACCACTCTGATAGGAATCTTGACCAATATAAGAAAGTGGCTTTCCGCCTTTGATATCAGTATTAATAATTACCGTTGGAATATTTTTTTCTTGACATTGATTGAGTAGCCAGAGTGATTCTTGAAAAAAGATGGGAGGGAAAAGTAACCCATCCGGCGGATTGTTCAGCACTTGTTTGGCCAGTCTAGAAAAATCCATCGGTTTATTGGGTTCGAAAAATAATTGAGTCAAATTGAAGCCATAATGTTGAACTGCCCTTATTGCCTCTTGAACTCCCGCCTGACTTTGTTTCCAATAAGGATCGGCTTCCGGATTTGGAAGAAGACTTACAATATTTAAGTTGTGATTGTAGGCTAGGGCGCTAGCCAATAAATTACGTTGGTACCCAAGTTCTTCGATAACTGCTAAAACATTTTCCTTTACATCAGGGGCTACTTTCCCTCGATTATGCAAAACCCGATCTACAGTTCCGGTTGAAACTCCAGCCTTTTCAGCAATATCCTTTATCCTAACTCTATTTTTCATAACTCAATTGAAGTTCTAAAGATAGAAATTCATGTGTGCCCACACAATTCTTAAATTTTTCTTGTGTGTCCGCACACATTTATGCTGAATTTGTTATAACTTGCTAAGGATGATCTTCAGTTTTTAACCCAAATAGGGTAAAAACGAATCATTTTATGAGATTTTGAAGCATTTTTCCCCGTTTTTCGCACAAAATGAGAAATTATGAATTTTGCCGTAGGGATTGATATTGGTGGGACGACCACAAATCTAGGTGCAATTGATAAAAATGGTCAGTTTCATTTGAAAAAGACCTTTAAAACCAATGAGCAATCATCCGAATCTATGTATTTCAATACTTTGATTGCCACTATTCATGAGGTCATTGCAAAGCTTAGAGATCAAGGAAAATGCCTTGGAATTGGCGTTGGAGCACCAAGCTGTAACCCAAAGCTAGGAGTAATTAAAAAGGCTGTCAATCTTCCGTTTTCAGATGTAGTTCCAATCGTCAAAATTCTCAATGACGAATTCCAATTACCAGTAACCTTAGTTAAAGATGGTAATGCAGCAGCTCTGGGAGAAGGATTTTTTGGTGGTGCTAAAGACATGGAAAATTATGCCGTGCTTACGCTTGGTACTGGACTCGGATGCGGGTTGGTAATCAATGGAAAAGTGGTTGCTGGGTCAAATGGACAAGCCGGAGAATTAGGACATGCGGTAATTCTTAAAAATGGTCGTAAATGTAATTGCGGCAATAAGGGTTGTCTAGAAACATACGTTTCTGCTACCGGAATTAAAAGAACATTGGCTGAGATTCTCTCTGAAAGTAATTTAGAATCAAATCTTCGATCAGTTCCGTTTGAGAATTTGAATGCCAGTAACATTTATGCCGCTGCACTTAACCACGATCTCATTGCAAAAAAATCATTTGAAATTACGGGTGAAATACTCGGTCGAAAACTGGCGGAGCTTGTCACCCTTTTTGAACCTGAAGCTTTCTTTCTCGCAGGAGGATTAGCAGAGGCCGGGGAGATTTTATTCAAACCGACCATTCGATCAATGGAAAATAATTTACTTCATTTTTATAAAAAAGAAATTAAAGTTTTGCCCTCCTTTTTAAAGCCCAACGAAGCAGCTTTGCTTGGGTCAGTATCACTTTTATGGCAACAACAAAAAACGATTTCTCATGTCCTTTAATATGAAACCAAACAGCAATTCCCTTAAGTATCAATTAAAAAGTCTTGAAAAATTGCCCATTAAAATATGGGACGATTCGGCGGAGGCTTCAGCCCATGTGGCACGTTCAATCGCTTTGGCAATTCGACAAAAACAACAGGAAGGAGAGCAGATTGTCCTAGGGCTTGCTACCGGTTCCTCACCCATAGGCGTATACAAAGAATTGGTCCGACTACATCAACAGGAGAATCTAAGTTTTTCGAACGTAATCACTTTTAACTTAGATGAATATTATCCCATGGAGCCAAGCGCGCAACAAAGTTATGTTCGCTTTATGCATGAATATTTATTCGATCACATTGATATTAAACCTGAAAATATTCATATCCCTGATGGCACGATTTCTATGGAAGAGGCCGAGGCTTATTGCATGGAATATGAAAAGAAAATTGAGCGCGCTGGCGGTTTGGATATCCAACTACTCGGGATTGGTAGGACCGGACACATTGGCTTTAATGAACCTGGATCATGGCAAGATTCTAAGACTAGATTAGTCCGATTAGATAATATTACCAGAGCGGATGCAATCAAAGATTTTCTGCACGTAGAAGCAGTCCCATATCGCGCAATTACCATGGGCATAGAAACAATCATGAAAGCCCGTACCATCTATATGTTGGTTTGGGGTCAACATAAAGCACAAATTTTACAAAGAGCTGCCGAAGAAGAAATTACTTCCATTGTACCTTCTACTTTTTTGCAATTACATCCAAATGTCAAAGTGCACGTGGATGCTGCCGCATCTGCGGAATTGTCTAGAGTGAAAACACCTTGGCTAGTTGGAATGTGTAATTGGAATGATGAGCTTATTGCGCAGGCGGTCATTTGGCTTTCTCAAAAGTTAGAGAAGCCAATTTTGAAATTGACCGATACGGACTATAATGAAAACCATCTTTCGGATCTAATTATCGAATATGCTACCTCCTATGAGTTGAATATTCAAGTGCATAATCGATTGCAAAGAACAATTACTGGTTGGCCAGGAGGAAAACCCAATGTAGATGACACGGCTCGTCCTGAAAGAGCATTTCCAGCAAAGAAGCGTGTGATTATTTTCTCGCCACATCCCGATGATGATGTGATTTCTATGGGGGGGACTTTTACGAGATTAGTAGAGCAGGGGCATGATGTTCATGTGGCTTACCAAACCTCTGGAAATATCGCTGTTCACGATCATGACGCAATGCGGTACATAGAGTTTATGCGCGATTTCGGTCATAAGAATGAAATGATTAATTCAGATAAATTAATTGAGCTTGAAAAAGCACAAAAGTTTTTATTGAAAAAGAAAATGTCCGAAAAGGATAGTCCGTTGGTTCGAAATATAAAAGGAACCATTCGACGAGAAGAGGCCAAAGCCGGAGCTAGATTCTGTGGTTTAGAAGATGACCATATACATTTCTTGGATTTACCATTTTATGAAACAGGCACTACCAGGAAAAAACCTTTGGGGCCAAAAGATGTCAGCATAGTTAAAGAATTGCTTTCTGAAATCGAACCACATCAGGTTTATGCAGCTGGAGACTTAGCAGATCCGCATGGCACACACATGGTCTGTTTAAATGCAATATTTGAAGCATTTAAGGATTTGAAAAAAGAAAAGTGGATGAATGATTGTTGGCTTTGGTTGTATCGAGGGGCGTGGCATGAATGGGCGACCCATGAAATTGAAATGGCAATTCCACTTTCCCCTATGGAATTATACCGCAAGCGAAAGGCCATTTTTATGCATCAATCTCAAAAAGATTCGCCTCCATTTCCAGGAGATGACGAACGTGAATTTTGGCAAAGAGCGGAGGATCGTAATAGAGCCACAGCTACTGACTATCGCAATTTAGGACTTTCTGAGTATGAAGCCATAGAAGCGTTTCGTCGATGGAAATTTGACTAGGGATGTAATCGTAATCCAATATTAAAAGTATTGGCTCGCCTGCCACCAAAAAATCTTTCGTTTGGTAGATATTTGGTTGTCAGTAATTCTAATTCCAATCGACGAGTTAAATTGATTTTCAATCCTGCACCTAGTTCTCCAGGGAAAGCTACCATTCCGTAGACACTAAAATGTCTATTCGGGAAGTAACTCCAGAATGTTTTTATAAAAGGGGTAATTCGAAAAGTTGGTCGCAATGGAGTCCAAAAACTCAACTCACCAAATAAGGAAGTTTTGGCACCTAGCCTTTGATCATAGAAAAATTGTGAATAGCTAATCAATTGCCCATCGACTTCCTTGTCAATTGGAATATATAAAGTTTGTTGAAAAGTAAGAACGGGTATCTTTGAGAATGGGCGAAATTTGACTTTAGGCCCTAAATGAGAAAGACCTTGGCTTACCTGATGCAAAAGGCTATCTCCCTCGTTATTTCTTAAAACATCTGAGGTGTTATCAGTGGTAGTGAAACAAGGAGAACCTTCTGGATAGTTTCGCTCTGAATCTTTACATGGGATAGGAAGGTATTCACCGACCGATTCCTGGTTGAATACCTTGGTCCAAGATTCACTACTAAGATTATTTACATCATTTTTTTTCCAGACAATATCAAGACCCACATTTAGATTTGGAGAAACACCGGTAAGAATTTGATTGAAACTTGAAAAGTAAGTAGACCGAGAATTGTCTCGGCCAAATCCATCTTCTTGAACTTGTGTATAGGTAGATTGGAAGGCTTTAATTTCCCAGGTTCCAACAGCCATGAGTTGAGAGGCGGTTAAAAAGGGCGCAGGCTGGGAACCTAAGGATAGATATTCATTTAGACTCCAGTTATATGCCGGATACTCGATTTTGGCAGTCGTACTTATTTTATTGATTCTGTATTTGTTTATAAAATCAAACACATTCCCAAAATCATAGGCATACCAGGTAAAAATTTCTGAAAGGGTTAACGCACCATTTTTTTCACTGATCCAATCGCTATTAATGGCTGCGGAAGTAGCCTCCTCTAATTGATTCTCCAATTGATCTCCTCTAAATGCCTTTGGCCAGAATGGAGGACAAGAAATGGCTCCACAAATTAGCACTAAGTGAAATCGAGCATCTCTTTTTTCACCAAATAATAAATTTTTCTCAATTTGATCTAGGCTATATAATTTTTGGGAAAGCTTGTATTTTTTCTGAGTAAAAAAGCGGTTGATCGCCTTGGGACTTGAAATGGGATATCTATCCAAAATTGCTTTTAGAACATATAGATTGTAGGCATTTATTAAAAACGCTTGTCGATCATTAATTTCAAATTGCTCCCATGCTACTTTTCTAAGTTCAATTAAAAGGGCATCTAATTGGGCAGTGTTTTGCTTAAGTTTGGAATAATCTACTTTTCCCTCCTCTAAGTGTTCCGCGTATAGCAGGTCAATTTTATCCTCCAGGCTTTGGCCCAGCAAGAATGAACTGCAGCTTAAAAGCAATGTAAACGAAAAGAGAAGTTGGTTGAGCTTCATTTGTTAAATTTCAAATACTAGAACGGCGAAAACATTTGAAATGATTTTAATCGAAGCTAATATATTGATAAATGAAGTATGGCGGACGCTCGCCTGAAAAAATTATCTAATAATTGTGATGTCTCCTTTGTAAACAGAGCCTGATTCTAGATCAAGTCGGAAGACATAATAGTAGGTTCCTTCTGGCAGATTGTTTCCTCTTTGGGTGAACCCTGACCAATCGTTTTGATAAGGTTTTGCTTGGTAGACTATATTGCCCCATCGATTGAAGATGAGCAATTCGTTGTTCGGATAGTCATCTGGATTTTCCAACAATGGATCCATGATAAGCACATCATTCGCTCCATCATTGTTTGGCGTAATGCCATTTGGCACAGACCAATCTCCACCTGGAAGATCTTCTCGTCCTTGAATTTCTATCACAAGGTCCGCTTCATAGCAGAAGTCTGGGCATTCAATTCCGCAAATTTCATAAGTACCCAAGGCCATCCCATCATATCCAATTTGTGGAATGAATTGAGCAAAGGTATCTTCCATCATAATGGTACCTCCTTCGGTCAGATTAAGATGTAGGGTGAAAGGCGAGTCAACTCCATCAGGAAATGAATCATTAGTCATGACATCTAAATCAAAAATATTTATTCCAAAAGGAATAAAAAAGCTATCGATTTCAGGCACTGGTAGCGGGAAGTATGTAATCATGGCAGTATCTTGATCGTAATTCTGACAAAAGTTTGTCGATACCGACCA
>CALGJW010000290.1 GCA_937930025.1 uncultured Saprospiraceae bacterium
TATCAACTCTACCGGATCCATTAGTATCGTTCCATTATTATAACAAATGGGATGTGAAGTGATTGCCTTAAATGATGATTTGTCCGGAAACTTTGCGCATAATCCTGAGCCAATTCCTGCTCACTTGATACAACTCAGTGAAACAGTAGTAAAGGAAAAGGCAGATTTAGGAATTACGGTTGATCCTGATGTGGATCGATTGGCCTTTGTAAATGAGGATGGAACCATGTTTGGGGAGGAGTATACTTTAGTAGCAGTTGCTGATTATCTTTTGTCTAAGAAAAAAGGGAACACTGTTTCTAACTTAAGTTCCACCAGAGCATTACGAGATATAAGCGAGAAACATGGCGTAGAATATACCTCTGCAGCCGTTGGCGAAGTCAATGTGGTTACTCAAATGAAAGCAGTCAATGCTTTGATTGGAGGAGAAGGAAATGGAGGAATTATTTATCCTGGATTACACTATGGTAGAGATGCTTTAGTCGGAGTTGTATTTTTTCTTTCCTTATTAGTGGAGAAAAAAATGTCCATTGGTGAATTGAAAGCGAGCTATCCAGCCTATGAAATTGTCAAGGATAAAATTAAGCTAGAAGCGGGAATGGATCTCAACCCTATATTCGAAGCCTTAAAGACAAAATATGCTGATCAACCTATGAACACTATCGATGGGCTGAAGCTTGAATTTGGAAAAGATTGGGTTCATTTGCGGAAATCAAATACTGAACCGATCATTCGAGTAATTGCCGAAAGTAACACCCAAGAAAAAGCACAAGAATTGGCGGATAATATCAAAGAAGTTGTCTTAAAAATGACGCTTAGTAATGCATAATCTTATAGATTTGCCATTCTAAAAATTAATCAATGCGAATTTATCTCGATAACGCCTCCACAACCCAAATAAGCCAAGAAGTTTTAGACGTAATGATCCCAGCGATGCAAGCGCATTACGGTAATCCATCCTCTATTCATGCGGAAGGCAGGCAAGTTAGAGCTGCTATTGAGAACGCTCGAAAAACCATTGCCAATCAGTTGAATGCCAGCATAGGGGAAATCTTTTTTACCTCAGGTGGAACGGAGTCGAATAATATGGCCATTAAATGTGCGGTTAGAGATTTAGGAGTGAAAAGAATCATTAGCTCGCCTATAGAACATCACTGCGTTTTACATACACTCGATCATCTTAGGGAGCACCATGGGGTCGAAGTACATTTGTTAAAAGTAGATGCACATGGACGCATCAATTATGAAGAACTAGCTACTGTTTTATCAATGGCAGACGCACCGAAAACTTTGGTAAGTCTAATGCATGCCAATAATGAGATTGGAACTTTGTTAGACATGAATAAAGTTTCGGAACTTTGTCAAAGCAATAATGCGCTTTTCCATTCGGATACCGTTCAGACAATGACTCACTTTCCGATTGATGTTGAGGAATTAAAAATTGATTTTTTCTCGGGTTCTGCGCATAAATTTCATGGTCCAAAAGGAGTAGGATTTATCTATATCAACGGTAACAATAACATTAAGCCATTATTGGATGGTGGATCCCAAGAACGCAATATGCGTGGAGGAACGGAGAATGTTTACGGCATAGTGGGAATTGCGAAAGCGATGGAATTAGCTTGCACTAATATGTCTGCTTGGAAAGAAACCATTTGTGATACGCGTGATTACTTAATTGAGCAGTTGAAAAATCGCGTAGAAGACATTCAGTTCAATACGCCCTTGGATGAGGAAAGTTTATACACCGTTCTCAGTGTTAGTTTTCCAAAGTCTGATCGTTCGGAGATGTTGTTATTGGGTCTAGATATCGCTGGTATTTCTTGTTCTGGAGGATCAGCTTGTACCTCTGGTTCTGAAAAAGGATCACATGTCGTCGAGGCATTGAATGCTGACCCTGGAAGAAAGACGATTCGTTTTTCTTTTTCTCATTATAATACAAGGGAAGATATTGATCAGTTGATGGTTGTGTTGGAGAAATTGGTTGCGACTAAAGGGGAGAAGGTTGGTTAGAGCTAAATAGCACCCAATATTAAAGGCGAAAATGAACGAGGGCGAAAAAAGTAAATTTTCGCCCTCGTTCTTATTTCAGGGGTAAACTTTACCCTCGTTCTTCTTTTGTTCCCTCTACCCCACACCCTCCTTCCAGAATTCCTATATTTACATCCTATGAAAATTGCCATTATTGGTTATGGAAAAATGGGGAAAGCGATCGAAAGGTTAGCTACCCAAAAGCATGAAATTGTTCTTAAGGTCAATAGTGGCAATAAGGATGAATTGACCATTGAGAACTTACAAAAGGCTGATGTCATCATAGAATTTAGTCGACCAGAATCAGCTTTCGAAAATATAAAGTTGGCCTTGGCTTCCGATGTTCCAATTATCTCAGGAACCACCGGTTGGTTATCGCATAAGGCAGAGATTGAATCCATATGCAAAGAACACAATGGAACTTTTCTCTACGCTTCTAATTTTTCCCTAGGTGTGAATCTATTTTTTACCCTCAATAAAAAACTGGCTCAGCTGATGGAATCATTTCCGCAGTATAAAGCTTCCATGCAAGAGATTCACCACGTGCATAAACTGGATTCTCCCAGTGGAACGGGCATCACTTTAGCCGAGGGAATTATAGATAACCATAAGGAATATGAACAATGGTCTAAAGAAGAAGGCGAGGCAAAAAATATCTTTATAGATTGTAAAAGAGAAGGCGAAGTTCCTGGAACACATAGTGTGGAATACAAATCTGATGTTGATCGCATAAGCATTACGCATGAAGCATTTACTCGAGATAGTTTTGCCATGGGTGCACTATTCGCCGCTGAATGGGTGCAAGGAAAAAAAGGAATTCTTACCATGGAAGATTTAATGAAGGATCAATTGTGAAAAAAGCTTTAAAAATAATCGGAGGCTTTCTTTTCATATTCCTTTTGTATGTAGTTGGAAGCATCTTGCATGGTAGTCTTACAGACTTTAGTCCTGAAGAAATTGTAGCGCTTGAGATTGGAGGATCAGAAAATATTCCCATCATTATCAAAGACTCTACCCTATCCATTCTAACTTGGAATCTTGGCTATGCCGGACTGAGTGCGGAGTGCGAAATTTTCTATCCCAAACAAGGATTACTGCGCAGCAAAGGTCATATGATCCGTCCTGAAAAATCAATAACTGAAAAGAACATTAACCAAGGGGCTGCATCTTTAAAAGAAATTCAAGCTGATTTTTATTTATTGCAGGAGATGGATGTAATAGCGAAGCGCAGCCATCATATACCTATGCACAATCAGTTTCAAAAAAACCTTGCATCATATGGCAGTAGCTTTGCCACAAATTTCTTAGTGAAACGTGTTCCCATGCCGGTACTACAACCTTGGGAAGCATACGGCGATGTTCACTCTGGATTAGCTTCCTTTTTTAAATATAAACCAGCTGAAAGTACTCGCCTACAATTGCCAGCCAAACATAAATGGCCGGATCGAATATTTCACTTGGACCGTTGTTTAGCTGTCAATCGTTTTGCCACTGAATGGGGAAAAGATTTGGTTTTAATTAACCTACATAATTCAGCCTTTGATAAGGACGGTGTGATGAAAGCAAAAGAACTGGAATATTTAAAAACTCTTGGCTTGACCGAATACGAAAAAGGAAATTATGTAATCGTTGGCGGAGACTGGAATCAAAGTCCTCCATTTTTTCCATCAGATACATTTAATAAAAAAAAGGGGATCAAACGAAAGGGAACAAATATTGCAGCGGAATTATTCCCTGAAAACTGGAGTTATATTTTTGACCCAACGGTACCAACTATTCGCAGTTCCTCCGAAATTTTTGACTCGGAAAAAACGCCAAGAGGGCTGATTGATTTTTTCCTTATCTCCCCTAATTGTCGAGCACTTCAAGTTAAGGGAATGAATCAAGATTTCAAATTATCGGATCATCAGCCGGTTTGGATGGAGGTTAGGTTGCAATGATTGGATTATTACAATCAAAGTTTGGTAAACCAATCTAAAGCTCAGTAAACTTGAAGCCTTCGGACCTTTTGGTGC